>DATFVD010000021.1:0-8800 GCA_035260505.1 Terriglobales bacterium | reverse complement strand
CTGCCCGCGACTGCGAACAAGCTGCGGCTTGCGGTGAATTTGGCAGGACTTTCCACCGAAGGCGATTTCGGACACGACACGCTGCAGGAAGTGGCGACGACTCTGGCCGAGACGTTGGGCGAGCGGCCGGTGCCCTGGCAGGAGCCGTCCGAGCGAAAGACTTCCGAGACGGGCAGCAGCGCCGGCGCCGTCCGCGCGCCCGCCTATCCTTATACTGAGCTCGCCATGCTGGTGCGTTACGAACATGTGGACGCATCGCCCAATCTTAATAATGATGAGCAATTTCGGGCCGCGAAGGCTCTTCTTGAGGCGGATGACCGCAAGCGGGAGCATCCGGAGTTTACGCTGAAGGATCTTTCCAGCAAGACCTGGACGTTTTCCGAACTCCGCGGCAAGGTGGTGCTGGTGAATTTCTGGGCGACCTGGTGTCCGCCATGCCGCAAAGAAATGCCGGATCTGGAAACGCTTTATGGGCGCTTTGGATCGAAGGGGCTGGTGGTGCTCGGCATTTCCGATGAAGAGGCGGCGAAAGTGGAGCCGTTTATCCGCGAACACAAGCTTTCGTTTCCCGTGTTGCTGGATCCCGGGCGGAAGGTAAACGAAATGTTCGTGGTGGAGGGGATTCCGAAGAGTTTTGTCTATGACCGGGATGGGAAGCTGGTGGCGCAGTCGATCGATATGCGCACGCAAAAGCAGTTTCTGGAAATGCTGAGCAAGGCTGGACTGGAGTAGAAACGGGGCCGCCCCCGGGCCAGAGACGCGGCCAGCCGCGTCACTACGGGAGATTGTCGTTTTGGAGGAATTTCAAAATGAAGACGCGAATTGTCAGCATAGTTCTTGCCGTTGGGATTCTTGGGGCCGTCGCAGGTGCGCAAGAAGCGCCGAAGAAGGACGCGCCGCCGAAGCCGGCGGTTGGTCCGTCGCAGGCTCTGCTGGAAAGCTGGAACGATGTCGGGCGAAAGTTGATTGCGATGGCGGAGGACTTTCCAGACGACAAATACGATTTCAGGCCAGTACCGGCGCAGCGGAGTTTTGCGGAGCAACTCTTGCACGCGGCGAATGCAAATTATTTCTTTACGAACCCGGTAATGGGACTGAAGCCTCCGGCCGGAGAAGATCCCAAGCGCGACCAGTACAAAACGAAAGCTGCGGTGGTCGAGTTTGTGAAGAAAGCATTCGCCGACGGCGCGGCCGCGATCAAGCAGAAGGGCGATAAGGGGATGAACGACCTGGTTGTCGACCCCTTCGCGAATCAGCAGACGCGAGTCTCCGATATGGCGTGGGGTTTGCTCGAACACTCCGGAGAGCATTACGGGCAACTCGTCGTGTATTACCGCGTTGCCGGCCTGGTGCCGCCCGAATCACGGCCCAAGAAGTAGTCTCGGCGCTGATACCATACTGTTCGTGCGCCCGCTGCTCGACGTCCGCGACCTGAGCATAGAGTTTCCGCAATCCCGTGCAGCGCGGGCGCTTTCGTCCGCTCAGACGGCGGGCGCTGCTGCACCCGTGACCGCCGTTCGTAATCTTTCGATCTCAATTGCCCCCAGCGAAGTGCTTGGCCTGGTAGGAGAATCCGGCTCTGGGAAATCGATTACATCGCTCGCCATCATGGGATTGCTCCCGCCTGCGGCCATCATCAAAGGCGACATCACGTTTCAAAACGGCGACGGCGTTCCTGCGCTTCTCACCATGCTGCCCTCCGATCAATTGCGCCAACTTCGCGGTTCGCGCATGGCCATGATTTTCCAGGAACCGATGACCGCTCTCAATCCAGTCATGCGTGTCGGCGACCAGATCGCGGAAGCCGTCCTCGCTCACCACCGCGTCTCCAAATCGGAAGCGATGCGCCGCGCTGTCGAAGGCATGCGCGACGTTGCCATTGCCGACCCCGAACAGCGTGCCCGCAGCTACCCGCACCAGCTATCCGGAGGAATGCGCCAGCGGGTCATGATTGCCATGGCCATCGTCAACAGGCCGCAACTGCTCATCGCGGACGAGCCGACCACCGCGCTCGACGTCACCATCCAGCAGCAGATCCTCGATCTGCTGAACGACCTCCGTCACAAGTTTGGATTAGCGATGCTCTTCATCTCGCACGATCTGGCCGTCGTCTCGCACGTCGCCGATCGCGTCGCCGTCATGTACGCCGGCAACCTGGTCGAGCTCGGCACGAAGGCCGATATCTTCCACGCGCCCGCGCATCCTTACACTCAAGGCCTGTTGCGCGCCATTCCCACCCTCTCGACTGACCGCTCCATTCCGCTCGCGACCATTGAAGGCACTGTCCCGCCGATTGCCCAACTTCCTCTCGGATGCCCGTTCGAACCGCGCTGCCCTCACCGTATCGCGGCCTGCGCCGCGGAGCTTCCCCCACTTGTTGAAGTGAGTCCAGAGCATTGGGCGCGGTGCCCGGTCGTGAATCCTACTCGAAGCTGGTAAAGGTAGACGACAACGGTATCAATAGTGTCTCAACACCTGCCTCGTCGTTCCCCCCCAGAAAAGCTATAATCCTCACTTTGCCGTGCGTATCCTTCTTCTCAGCGACATTCACAGTAACCTCGAAGCGCTGGACTCCTGTCTGGCCGCTGCTCCCGCTTACGACCTCGTCGTCAATCTCGGAGATACGGTCGGCTACGGGGGCAATCCGAACGAAGTCATTGCAAAAGCGCAGGCTCTGGGACGCGTGTTCGTCCGTGGCAATCACGACAAGGCCGTCTGCGGCCTCATGAATCTCGAGGACTTCAACCCCGTTGCCGGCCTCGCCACGCTCTGGACCCGCGATCAGCTCACTCCGAAGAATCTCGAATGGTTGCGCGCGCTCCCCCAGGGTCCCATCCACGTAGACGAGATTCCCGACATCCAGTTCGTCCACGGCTCCCCGCTCGACGAAGATGAATACATGGTCAGCGCCCACGACGCCATCGAACCGCTCATCACCATTCCCGTGCCCCTCACATTCTTCGGACATACTCATCTGCAGGGTGGGTTCGTGCTCACGGGCGAAATCAGCGAAGCATACCATCCCGGGTATCGCACCGTAGGCCAGCCCGAGTCGTCTGATTGGCCGCTGAGAAGGGATCGCCGCTATCTCATCAACCCGGGTTCTGTCGGCCAGCCGCGCGATGGCGACTGGCGGGCGGCGTTCGCCGTGTTTGATTCTGAGGCGTGGATTGTTACTTACTATCGCGTGCCTTACAACCTGCGCGTGGCGCAGGAAAAAATACTGGCCGCCAACCTGCCGCAGCGGCTGGCCACAAGGCTTGCCACGGGAAGGTAGGGCAGGCGAAGCGCAACTCGGCAGTTGCGTAATGGCGACCGCAACTCTGGATTCGCTGTAGCGTTGGTCAATTCCGAACCTTCAACGTTGTAAACTCGCTCTATGCCTTCGCGTTCTACCGACTCCAGCAATCTTTTTTCCGCGCCGAAATCCGTGACAGTCGCGCATACCGCGCACGTCGATGGAGGAGCCCGCGGCAATCCCGGACCTGCCGGCTATGGTGTTGCCATCAACGACGCTTCGGGGCAACCCGTCGCCGAGCTCAGCGAATACCTTGGACACCATACAAACAACTACGCCGAGTACCAGGGACTCCTTGCCGCGCTTCGCTACGCCATCGAAAACCAGATTAAAGCGCTCAAGGTAATCAGCGATTCCGAACTGATGGTCCGGCAGATGAAAGGCATTTACAAGGTGCGTCATCCTGAACTTCGCAAGCTCTACGAGCAGGCGCAGCAACTGGTCCGCCGGCTCGAGCACTTCGAAATCCGGCATGCGCTGCGCGAGCACAATCAGACTGCTGACCGGCTGGCGAACGAGGCAATGGATCGAGGGCGCTAAAAGGTTATTTTGTCAGCCCGACCGTGAGCGGAGCCGAAGGGGGATCGGTAGTTTGCCGCAAAATGCAGATCCCGCACTCCGCTTGGGATGACAATTCATAAAATATGCGGCAATTTTCCCCTTCCCAGCACCCGCTCCACAGGATTACTATTGCGCCGTCATCGCCACCCTCAGGAGGACGATACGATGATCGGAGCTCACTCATTTGCTGGAATCAACTTCTTGGCGGTGCTGGCCTCCGCCGTCGCGACGATGGTTATCGGATTTCTCTGGTATTCCCCCATGCTTTTCGCAAATCCATGGATGCGCCTGATGGGAATCGATCCTAACGACAAAGCCAAACTCGCGGAGATGCAAAAAGGCGCAGGCAAAATCTACGGCCTCGCTTTCGTCGCCAGCGTCGCATCGGCCGTGGTGCTCGCGAAGATCATCAGCATTACCAGCATCCACACCATTCCCTACGGCATGAAAATCGGCGTTGCCGTCTGGCTGGGATTCGTAACCACTGTTCAACTAACCGGCGCACTATTCGGCAAGCAGCCGATCAAACTCTACCTGATCAATACGGGGTATCAGTTGGTCTGCTACCTGGCGATGGGAGCGCTCCTGGCGAAATGGCCGCACTGACGCGCTGTAGGGACGGGCGTCTCGCCCGTCGAGCTTGGCGTCTCGGCCGGCTCGACGCTCACTCTCCCGCCGAGTGATCGTGCACAATTTTCCATCCTTCGGGAAACTTGCGGAACACGAGCGTAAACAATCCGTGCGGCGTCTTCGCATCCGACATCGTCAGATGAAATTCTCCCCTGACAAATGCCGCCTCCGTCCCCAGCATCTCAATCCGCAGATTTGCGAATTTGAGTTTGCCCATTTCGTGTCCCGCGCCCTGATAGCTTTTCTTATAGCGATCGAGCGCCGCCTGCCAACTTGTCGATTCATGCGCGCCTGAGAAAAAAGTCAGTTCAGGCGAATTCCAATATCCCGCCATGAAGCCTTCCAGGTCTTGCCGGTTCCAGGCCGTCTGCTGCTCTTCAATCACTTTGCGAATTGCCATGCGCGCGGCATCGCCTGCGTCCTGCCCTATGCCTGAGATAACGAGCGCGGCAATAGTTCCCAGCAGTAAAAACAGGTCTCGCATAAGCCCTCCGTGAGCGTCAGCTTCGCATCATACTGTTTTTAGATTTCTTGAAACCGAGAAAAAAGAGGAGACGCAATCGAGCAGCGAGGCTCAGCGAGTGGATGGTTTGGCAGAAGCCGATAGCGGAGAGCTGACGGCGGAAAGCTCCTATGCCCGGCCTTTTTTCGTCGCCGCGGCCGCCTTCGTCTTCACTGTCTCCCACGGTCGCTTGGGACGCTCAACCACCGGCTGGTCGCGGTCCTGGATGCGATCGTATTGGTAGGACTCGCTCACGGTTCCGAGCGATTCGTTGTAGAGACTGGGCAGTCCCAGCGCTTCTTTCATTTCTTCCGAGAACTGCTGCAGCGCCTTCAGATGGTCGGCCGACGCCGGCACTTCGGTCTTCGATGTTTTCAGAAACTGCTGGTAGCCGCGATTGACGAGCTTCGAAATCTCGCTACCGATCAGGTATCCGGGATAGGCAAAAATCTTCGCGCCGCCGTCGTCTGTCTTCTGGATCGCCGCCGAGCAGTTGTACTTCCTCAGGAACACGCGTGCTTGCGTGCCCGGAGCCTCAATCAGGTCAAAGCCATGTTCGCGCAGCCAGCTGACCGCGTCTTCGTAGGTTCTCTGTTCAACTTTCGCTGTCATTTATGATCTCAATTCTCGTTTCTCTTTTATCATCGCATCAGGTTAGATGCGGCTTGGCCGGTTTGGATGAACCAAAACCGGGCCGCCACGTATCTAATGACGAAGAAATACAGTGACGCTAGTATAGATATACCCTTTTAAGATTGCGGGCACATTACCGTAGTCACTGAGGCATCCTACACGATGACGCCATCCGCTTCCGGCTCCGCGCCACCCCAATGGCCTTCCCAGGCTGAAGCCGCGTCCGGCCGAAGCGAGCGAGGAGAGGCTCTACTGGCGGGCATTGGCAATACGCCCCTGCTACCGCTCGACGCGGTTCTTCGCGATCTTCCCAATCAACAACTCGGCGACGTACGGCTTCTGGGCAAGGCCGAATGGTGCAACCCCGGCGGATCCGTCAAAGATCGCGCCGCCGCCCGCATTGTGGCCGAAGCGCGCCGCTCGGGCAAACTCGCCTCGGGAAAAATACTGATCGATTCCACCAGTGGCAACACGGGCATCGCCTATGCCATGCTGGGCGCGGCGCTTGGATTTCCGGTTACGCTCTGCGTGCCGGAGAATGCTTCCCCCGAGCGAAAGCGGATTCTACAGGCATACGGCGCAAATATCATCTATACCGATCCCGCCGAGGGCTCCGACGGCGCCATAAAGATCGCACGGCAATATGCCGAGCGCGATCCCGATCTTTATTTCTACGCCGATCAGTATTCGAATGACGCCAACTGGCGCGCGCATTACGAAACCACGGCGAACGAAATCTGGCAGCAAACTGAAGGGCGCATCACGCACTTCGTGGCCATGCTCGGTACCACCGGAACCTTCGTCGGCACCACGCGCCGCTTGAAGGAGTTAAATCCGACTATCCGCTGCGTCTCGCTGCAACCGGACTCCGCCTTCCACGGGATCGAGGGCGCGAAGCACTTGCCTTCAGCTATCGTGCCGCGAATTTACGATGCCTCGCTCGCCGACCAGAATTTGGAAATCGCGACCGAAGATGCGCACGCCATGGCCCGGCGCCTGGCCCGCGAACAAGGATTGCTCGTTGGAGTCTCCTCCGCTGCCGCTCTTGTGGGGAGCCTGCAAGTCGCCGAACGGTTGAAAATAGATCAGCGCGCCACTATCGTGACCATCCTCGCGGACTCGGGTGAGAAATATCTGAGCGAGAGATTTTGGAATGAGGGATAGAGCCAAAATCCACCACAGAGTCACAGAGTCACAGAGAAAACCTTTTCTTGATTTTCTCTGTGACTCTGTGACTCTGTGGTGAAATGGTTCTTCTGATGCTTAAGCTCTCTCAACCCGACTACCTTTCGATTCGTCAGCACGGCGAGGAGACCTATCCCCACGAGTGTTGCGGTGTGCTGCTTGGGCGCTTCGACGATGATGGATCGAAGACGGTTTCGCGGATCGCACGCTGCGGCAATACGCGCAACGACTCGCCGCACAACCGCTACCACATCGATCCGAAGGAACTCATCCGCATTCAGCGCGAAGGGCGCGAGCGCGGCGAGGACATCGTCGGCTTCTATCACTCCCACCCCGACCATCCCGCGCAATGGTCGCCCACAGATCTCGCGGAAGCCCACTGGTTCAGCTGTTCCTACGTGATCACGAGCGTTGAAAAGGGCACAGCGGCGATTACAAATTCGTTCGAACTCACGGGTTCGGAGGAGGCCGACAAGAAATTCGTGGACGAGAAGACAAAAGTGGCCTGATGATTTTCGACTTGCATCTTTCCCGAGTACCATAGCATCTTCTTTACATGCCTCAGATCCAGATTCCGTCTCCACTTCGCCAATATTCGGGGAAACAGGCCTCGATCGATGTCCCTGCAAAAACCGTGGGAGAAGCGCTCGCCGGCCTGGTCTCGCGGCATCCCGAACTGAAGCGCCACCTTTATACTAACGAGGGCAAGCTGCGCGCCTTCGTGAACGTCTATGTCAATGACGAGGACATGCGCTATCTCCAGAAAGAAGCCACCGTGCTTAAAGAGGGTGACACCCTTTCGATCGTGCCGTCGATTGCCGGCGGCTGCGGTATGATTTGAGTATGACTTGCGGAGAGACACATCGCCGAACGTCCTGCCCCGCGCGCTGTCGCCGCTGCCTGTAGTCCGCAGTCAAACTGAGTGAAATCTAAAAGGAACCTATGGCAACCCTGACCGAAGCCAAACCCGAAGCCGTCCTAAGCAACGACGAAATCCTGCGCTACTCGCGCCATCTCATCATGCCCGAAGTGGGCATGGAAGGGCAGCAGAAGCTGAAGGCCGCAAAAGTGTTGTGCATCGGAGCAGGCGGCCTCGGTTCGCCGCTCGCGCTCTACTTGACGGCGGCGGGCGTCGGCACGCTCGGCATCGTGGACTTCGATGTCGTGGACTACACGAACCTGCAGCGCCAGATCATCCACACGACCGCCGACGTCGGCCGCAAGAAGCTCGATTCGGCCGCTGACAAGCTCAAGGCGATCAATCCGTTCCTCAACCTGCGGACCTTCGATACGAGGCTGACCAGCGCCAATGCGCTTGAATTGTTTCGCCAGTTCGACATCGTCGCTGACGGCACCGACAATTTTCCGACGCGCTACCTGGTCAACGACGCCTGCGTGCTCACCGGCAAGCCCAATGTTTACGGTTCCATTTTTCGTTTCGAGGGGCAAGCCAGTGTGTTCGCGACCGAAGATGGACCGTGCTATCGCTGTCTCTATCCCGAGCCGCCACCGCCGGGCCTGGTGCCGTCATGCGCCGAAGGCGGAGTGCTCGGCATTCTGCCCGGTCTGGTCGGAGTGATTCAGGCGACCGAGACCATCAAGCTGATTCTGGGGCAGGGCGACTCGCTAGTCGGACGCTTGCTGCTGGTCGACGCGCTCGGCATGAAGTTTCGCGAACTGAAACTGCGCAAGAATCCCGACTGCCCCGTCTGCGGCACCCACCGGACGATCACCAAGCTGATCGACTACGAAGAGTTTTGCGGAATCCGCGGCGTGGAAGCGCCCGTGGCCGCGGGTGGCGATGTGCCGGCGATTTCGGTGGAAGAGTTAAAAAAGAAGTTAGACGCCAAGGCCGATATTTTTATTCTCGACGTCCGCGAGCCGCACGAATACCAGATCTGTAACCTGAACGGATATCTCATTCCGCTCGGCGATCTGCCAAAGCGGGTTAGCGAACTCGACTCGAGCCGCGAAATCGTCGCCCATTGCAA
>DATFVD010000020.1:0-4085 GCA_035260505.1 Terriglobales bacterium | reverse complement strand
TCATTTGTAATTTGTGATTGGTAATTTGTAATTTAAGACATCCGGAATTCAGCTCTTACGCCCGCGTCAGCATTGTTGCCTTTCAATTACAAATTGCAAATCAGAAATTACAAATTTCTAGAAGTTCTTTTTCAGGTCCATGCCTGAATACAGGCTCGCCACTTGATCGTATCCATTGAACATCAGGGTTGGGCGTTTGAGGAATTCGCCGAGGCGGCGTTCCTTGGACTGGCTCCAGCGCGGATGATCGACGGTTGGATTCACGTTCGAATAGAAGCCGTATTCCCTGGGGGCGGCTTCCTGCCAGGTGTTCATGGGTTGGTCGCCGGTGAAGCGGATGCGGACGATCGACTTCGCGCTCTTGAAGCCGTACTTCCATGGAATCACGATGCGGAGCGGGGCGCCGTCCTGATTGGGGAGAGCCTCGCCGTACAAACCGAAACAGAGCAGGGCTAGCGGATGCATGGCCTCGTCTATGCGAAGACCCTCGACGTACGGCCACTTCAGTACGCTCGTGCGCTGGCCGGGCATTTGTTTGGGATCGTATAAGGTCGTGAACTCGACGAACTTGGCTTTGGGCAGGGGATCGGCGCGCTTGATCAGTTCGCTCAGGGAAAATCCGACCCAGGGGACAACGATCGACCAACCCTCGACGCAGCGATGGCGGTAGATGCGCTCTTCCGGAGCTGCCATTTTTATGATTGTGTCGACGTCGAGTACCTGTTTTTTCTTGACGTCGCCATCGATGGTTACTGTCCAGGGACGAGTCCGGAAATTTTTTGCGAGGTCGGAGGGGCCGTCTTTCTCGGTGGAGAATTCGTAGAAATTGTTGTAGGTCGTGATGTCCTTGTAGGGCGTTTGCTTTTCCGTGGTGCTGAACGGGCTTTTCTGGAGGCCGTCAATTTTCGTATTGGCGCGGGCGGTGAGCGGCGGAGCGACGACATCGCGCAAGGCGATGCCGGTGAGGGCGGCCGCTCCGGCGATGGTTGCTCCGGCGAGAAAGTTGCGGCGGTTCAGGTAGGTCGATTTGGGAGTAATTTCAGACGACTTAATCGTAGCCGGTTTCCCGATCAGCATTGACCACTCCGCAATTTAGTAGGGTGGCCGGGCGAGGGCGCCCGGCGCTCCACTTAGTATAGGACTCGGGAGTATAGGACTCGGGAACGGGGGAAAAGTTGCAGCTGCGGGCGGGGGAGTCGCGGGTGTTCGCTCATCGAGTGTGTGGTGGCCGGGCGAGGACGCCCGGCGCTCCACTAATTCCCGGCGCTCCACTGATTCTGGGCGCTCTGCTAGTTCGAGGCTGATTTCGCCATGGATGCGGCGGGGGCGGAATTGGAGCGAAGGACTTCGCGGACTTTCTTGGCCAGGTTCTGCAGGGTGAAGGGCTTTTGCAGGAAGGCGGTGCTGGGGCCGAGCGCGCCCTGGGTGACGGCATCTTCGGTGTAGCCTGAAAGATAGAGCACGCTGATGGCGGGACGCAGCAAGAGCAGCTTCCGGGCCAGTTCGCGGCCGCCGATGCCGGGCATCATGACGTCGGTGATAAGAATGTCGATGTGTTCCTTGAAGTCCTCGGCGATGCGGAGGCCGCCCTCGCCATTTTCAGCTTCGAGCACCTTGTAGCCACGAGAGGCCAGGGTTACGCGCACCAGTTCGCGGACGGATTCCTCGTCTTCCACCAGCAAGACGGTTTCGCATCCGCCTACTTCGCTCTCCTGGATTTTGGCGGGTTTCAGCTCTTCGGCGGATTCTTCCACGCGCGGCAAATAAACATGGAAAGTTGTCCCCGCTCCGGGCTCGCTTTCGGCGAACACGTATCCATTGCTCTGCTTGACGATGCCGTAAACGGTCGAGAGGCCGAGGCCGGTGCCTTTTCCCTTTTCCTTGGTGGTAAAGAACGGTTCAAAGATGCGGGACTGAGTTTCCTTGTCCATGCCGTGGCCGGTATCGGTCACCGAAATTACGGCATAGCGTCCGGCCTGGATGAAACCGTATTGGCGAAAGTGTTGGCGCACGGTAACGTCAGAACTTTCCACGGTGAGCTTGCCACCTTCGGGCATGGCGTCTTTGGCGTTGACGACCAGGTTCATGATGACCTGCTCGAGTTGGCCGGCGTCGGCGCGGGTGTGTCCGGTTTGAGTGGAGAGGCGGGTAATCAATTCGATGTTTTCGCCGATCAGGGGGCGCAGCAGGCGCTCCATGTCGCCGACGACGGTGTTGACGTCGACCACCTTGAGTTCGAGGAGCTGCTTGCGGCTGAAGGCCAGTAACTGGCGGGTGAGGGTAGCGGCGCGGTCGGCTGCCTGCTGGATGGACTGGACCTTATGGTGCATGGGACTGCTTTTTTCCAGTTGCTCCAACAAGACCTCGGTGTATCCGTTAATCACCATGAGCAGGTTGTTGAAGTCATGGGCGACACCGCCGGCGAGGCGGCCGACAGCATCCATTTTCTGAGCCTGGCGAAGCTGCTCTTCGAGTTGGCGCCGGTCGGTGATATCTTCGGCGATCAGCTCCAATACCACTTCCCCGGGTTCGTCGGTGCTACTGGCGGCGCTGCCACTGAGCCGGACGATGATGACGCGACCGTCCTTGCGTTTCCATTGCACTTCGACGCCAGTCAGACTTCCGGCGTATCGATAGTCCTCGGCCAGCCGGTCCAACTCCCGGGGATTGACGAAGACGTCATTCCGCACATCCAGTTGGAGAAGATCTTCGACCGAACCATGGCCGAGCAAGGTAATGAGCGCCGGATTTACGTCGAGGAACCTTCCGCCGAGCGTGCAGCGGCAAATGCCAAAGGCTGCGCTCAAGATCAGAGAGCGGGAGCGGGCTTCGGAGCGGCGAAGCGCTTCTTCATAGCGCTTGTGCTCGATGGCGGCGGCCAACTGCTGCGAAACAAACTTCAGAATCTCGCGATCGCGCTCTCCGAAGCGGGCGTTTTCGTTGTAGCTCTGGACGACAAGCGCTCCAATGCAGGTCGTGCCGCTCTTCAGGGGAACGCCCAGCCAGTCCAATGAGGAAGCGCCGATCAATTCCACTTCGCCGCGCCGTACCAGATCCTCAAAGACGGCCGGGGTTGCCAGGAGCGGCTCGCCGGAGCGCAGAACGTATTCCGTCAAACCGCGGCCCAGCCGCTTTGAGGTGGGTGTGGGATCCTGTTCGTCAACGAAGTAGGGAAAGCTCAACAACTGAGATTGCGGATCGTAGAGTGAGATGTAAAAGTTGCGCGCGTTCATCAACTGACCGACGATGTTGTGAATGGCGGCGAAAAACTGGGGCAGATCTTCGGCGGACTGGCTGCGCGCCGCGATGGTGTATAGGGCCGCATTCAACTCCTCGGCGCGCTTCTGCTCGGTGATGTCGCGGTAGGACGCGTACGCGCCAACTCTTTTGCCATTCAAAATTACGGGCGAGGTAGAGAGCAGCACCTCGACCAGTGAACCATCTTTTCGCTGGCGCCGGGTCTCCAGTGAAAGCTTGCTTTCAGTCTTGAGGCACTCGCCGATCCAGGCGGTTTCCGCGTAGCGATCGGGAGGCACGATGAGCCGGTCGAGCCGTTTTCCGGCAGCCTCGTCGGCGGTAAAGCCGAACACACGGGTGAACTCCCCGTTGATACGGAGAATGCGGAGTTCCTGATCGACAATACTGATCGCTTCCGGCGCGTTCTCGATGATCTGTTCGAGGTAGGCTTTCTCCACTGAAAGCGGGACTTCGGGGGCATTGCCATTCGTGGGCGAAGGGGCCGGGGGCGGATCGGAGATGTGGGTGAATACCTGAGACACGGAGATTTTCTCACCCATACGGTCCTTTCCCAGAGTGCACTAACGCTAGTGCGATGGTAAGCGGGGTGGGTTATCGGCCGTTAGTTACCGGGGTAATGAAGGTTGGGGGCAAAACAGAAGAATTCACGAAGCGTTCGCCAGCACTACGCAGACTTGGTGCAGCATCAGCTTCTGCTCGCTGGTCACAACCAGAAATTCGAATCCGTAGCTTAGGCCTTCGCTATAACGCACCACGGCTCGCAACTTCATGGCGTGAGGCGGGAGCGGGATGGGAAACTCGAGGGAAACAACTTCGCCGGCCTGCAA
>DATFVD010000019.1:0-4373 GCA_035260505.1 Terriglobales bacterium | reverse complement strand
GCGATGGAAACCGGCGGCCGCAAAGCCGCGGCGCAGGCCGTGAGTGATGAACTGCTGCGCAAAGTCTGTCCCATCGCGGGCACGCCCGACGAGTGCATTCAAAAGATCGAAGAATACCGCGCTGCTGGCTGTACTCACATCATGCTCGAAATCTGGGGAGACGATCGCACGGGCCAGGCGAAACTGTTTGGCGATGAGGTATTACCGCACTTCAGAAGTACATAACCACAGGGGACACAGACGAGCACAGGGAAGCACAGGGTACTGCTTCGCAAGTTCCCTTCTTGTGTCTCTTGTGATTTTCCCCCTGTGTCTCTCTGTGTCTCCCTGTGGCCTCTGTGGTTATCGCTTTATTTCCCCATCACCAGCTTCGCGATCGTGGCCAACTGCATGTTCGAGGTGCCTTCATAGATTTTTCCGATCTTCGCGTCGCGCCAATATTTCTCGACTGGATAATCTTTTGTGAAACCGTATCCGCCGTAGACTTCGATTGCGAGCGACGTCACGCGCTCGGCCACCTGCGACGTGAACAGTTTGGTCATAGCGGCTTCTTTCACGAAACTGACGCCGGCGTCTTTCATGCGGGCAGCGTTATAAACCATCAGGCGCGCCGCTTCGATTTCGGTTGCCATCTGCGCGATCTGGAACTGGATCCCTTGAAATTCCGCAATCGGCTTCCCGAATTGCGTGCGCTCCTGCGCATATTTCGCAGCGCATTCCCACGCGCCGCGCGCTACGCCCAGCATCTGCGCGCCAATCCCAATGCGGCCTTCGTTCAGCGTTTCGATCGCGATTTTGTATCCCTTGCCGACTTCGCCGAGCACGTTCTCTTTCGGCACACGGCAATCTTCCAGAATCAGCTCGCAAGTTGAAGAGGCTCGAATCCCCAGCTTGTCTTCCTTTTTGCCGACAGTGAATCCGGAGAAGTTCTTCTCGATCAGAAACGCTGTGATCCCCTTGTATCCCTTCGACGCATCGACGGTGGCAAACAGAATGAACAATCCAGCTTCTTTGCCATTCGTGATCCAGAGCTTGCGTCCATTGAGAATGAAATCATTGCCTTTGAGTTCCGCTTTGGTCTGCAGCGCAAACGCGTCCGATCCAGATCCTGCTTCGCTCAGCGCATATGCGCCAACCGTGTCTGCCGCCATCTTCGGCAGGTAACGCTTCTTCTGGTCTTCGCTGGCCCAGCGCAGAATCGCATTTGCCACCAGCGTGTTCTGCACATCCACGATTACGCCGGCGGAAGCGTCGGCTCGCGAAAATTCTTCCACCGCTAAGATTGCCTCGAAAAACTTGCCGCCTGCGCCGCCGTACTGCTCCGGAATCTCAATCCCCATCAGCCCAAGCTGAAAGAACTGCTCGAGCAGGCCGTGATCGAACACCGCCTTTTCGTCCATCTCTTTCGCCAGGGGCCGAATCTTGTCATCGGCAAACTGGCGGACATTGTCGCGAAACAGAATCTCGTCTTCGGTAAGAGTGGTGAGCGGCGCGGAATTCAAAAGCTGCAGAGTTTCCGTCATGGAAGCACCTCGATGTAGAGAGACACGGCCTGCCAAGTTCCCCGTAGGACGGCAACTCAAAAAATTCTAGCAGCAGAAGCGGATCGGTGCCTGCTGTTCAGATTGCTTTCAGACTTGCTGTGTCTCCGCAATGAGGGCGCGGGCCGTCAGGCGAGGATAGAGTCGTCAAGCCGTTTGCGGCGGAAGTCGGCGACGTGTTGCACGAATGCCATGATCAGCGGATGTGGGCTGTGCTCGCTCGACGAGAGTTGCGGTTGGAACAACGTGGCGACGTAAAACAAATGCGCGGGAGATTCGATGGCCCGGCATTCTTCCTTCGAGCCGCGAGCTACAACCGGAAAGCCGGCTTCCATCGCCATCCATTCGAACTCGGGATTCATCTCGTAGTTGCAAAAGAATTCTTCCTCGATCGTTTCTTTTCCGTAATACGCCGCAAGGTAAGACCCGGGACGGAGGCGGATCTGTTTAACTTTGCCCGAGAGCTTGGGCGCCTTCGGATCACGGTTGGGAACGGCGCAGGCGACGGGGTAGATCACAATGTTCTTGGCGTGGGGGTCTTCTTCCGCGGTGGTCGCATCGTGGATGCCCAGCACGTTGCGGGCGCACTCGATAAGCGCGTACTGGAAGCCTCCGCAGGTGCCGAGGAACGGCCGGTCGTGGACGCGGGCGAACTCGATGCCCTTGAGCATGCCATCGAAACTTTTGTAGGGACTGCCTGGCGAAGCCCATAGACCATCGAAGGAATCGAGTGTGGCAACGCCTCCCGGTTCGAGCAGCGAGATCGTCGGAAGCCAGGCCGATTCAACCGTGAGTTGAAGCTTCAGGGCGGCGTGCTGGAGCGAATCATTGGTCGCGTGATGGGAACGGAACTCGGGATTGAAGTCGCCGAGAATCCCGATCCGGACGGATTCGCTCACAGGGGACATTCTAAATTAGCGGTCCGCACTTGGCATTGAGCACTTAGCTACTGGCTTCGCCGAGGCCGACCAAAACGGTTGAAGGGACATTTGTGTGGTGGCGGGGCAAAGCCCCGTCACTACTCACCATCTGTCGTTATAGCAACTCCGTCTGCGCCAGCAGCACGTAGAGGCCGAGCAATGCAATGGCGGCGCCTCCCCAGACCATGGCGGCCGATTTCCAGGCGAGCGTGCCGACGAATTCCTTCTGGCTGCGAAAGGAGATCACGAAGGTAGAATTATTCTCGCCTTTCATCAATACCACCGCTGGATTGAGATTGAAGTCTGGCTTTTTGGGCTGGTCGTTGCGCGGAGCTGGTTCGTCCCGACTCGGCTCGTCATGGGTGGCGACTGGTGCCACATTGATATTCTCTTCAGCGGCCACGGTTTGGTAGGAGACTCCTGCGGCAGACCATGCCTCGGGTTTGGTGATCCCGGCTCGGGTGAGCGCAGCTGCGATTTTCGCCTGCTGACTCATTTCCTGAGTGGTGGAAGGGGCCTCGCCATTGGCCAGTTTGATGATCTGCGGGGCGGGAAGCTGTTCCGAAGCGTTATCAGGCGCCGCGTTGTTCGGGTAATCGCTCCGCGGCGATAACGAACGCACCTGGACGCCCGGATTTTCAGTCAGAGTTCCGGCAACGAAGAGCGCATCTTCAGGCTTGATCGAGCGTTCTTCGACGCGCAAGCGGCGGGCTGGAGCGATGCCGTGGCGTGAAAGAAAAACGCTGACGCGCGGCGGAACCCCATCCCCGTCGGAGGAAAGGCTTGAGGAGAAAAACGACGAGGCATATTCTTCGCGGAAATCACGGTGCAGATCGAGATCAGCTCCCAAAGGTTCGACGAGCAACTGGCCGGTCGAGTCGTCGATGAAGAATGGAAGATGCAGCGTTTCGTCTGCAATTTTATCCCATTCCACATTCTTGCCTTCACGCTGCTGCCAGACGGTTGTTTGGTAGAGGAAACAGGGTTTACCTGTGACCGGGGCAACCATGGTGTGCGGACCCGCAGCCTTGCCATTCACTTCGACCAGCCCCAGGGCAGCGCTGCGTATCTTGGAGGTTGGTGTGGTAAGCAATAAGCGCCTGCGGGCAAGGAGACGGAATCCGGAAACGAAAAAGTACAAACCTCCGGCAATCGCAAGCAACGAAAGAATCGCGAGCTCGTTGATCGGGATGAAGAGAGCAAGGCAGACGGCCACAGGGTTTCCCAGATTGTTCTCGGATGAGCTGATATGAGGATAAGAAGAGATCTGAAAAACGACACGGGGAAAGAGGCGGAATGGGCTTACGGAAGTAACTGTTACTAAGCGACATTGCAGCCGAGACGCGGCAAGCGTTCCCGGCGAACTTCGTCTCTACACTCGCTATGCGGTTACAGCGCGAGTCTTCAAAATTTCTACTACGGCCGCCATGGCTGCATCGATTTCGGTGTCGGTGTTATAGAAGTGAGGCGAGAAGCGGACTCCGGCTTTGGGACGCCAGTCTACGAGGATGTCGCGGGCCAGGAGCTCCCGGCTCACCTGCTGGGAATCGGGCATGTCGATGGACACCGTGCCGCCGCGTCGCTCGGGATCGTGGGGAGTATTGACGCGCCATCCGTGCTGCTCCGCGAACTCGATGAGGCGGGCGGTTTGGCGCTTGGATTTCTCGCGGATTTTCTCTACACCAACGTCGCGAATGATCTTAAGGCCGGGACGCGCCGCCTCAATTGCGGGAATGTGCGTGGTTCCGTTCATGAATCGGTACGGAGGATCGGCGTAGCGGATTGGCCCGGTGGCGAACTCAAAGGAATTTTCGTGCGCGAACCATCCCGTGAGCTTCGGCTCCAATTTCTTGCCGAGATCGGGGCGGACGTAGAGATACGCCACGCCGGGACCGCCGCAGAGCCACTTGAG
>DATFVD010000018.1:0-5604 GCA_035260505.1 Terriglobales bacterium | reverse complement strand
CCTTGGTATTTTCTCCATCCAGATGAGTACGATCCGGAGAAGGGTGGCGCGCAGATTGATCGTTGATGCACGAGGCAGTCCGCGATGTCGCTTTCGAACGAGTCTTTTCGAAACCACAGTTCTTTAACAATTAAATAAGGGGGCTGTTCCATTTAGCAGGTCGCGCTTGCGTCCGCAATGCGCGTTGATTGAAAGTCTTTCACCATGTAGATGACATGCTTGATCCGCTGGCGTTCCGGCGGGACGTCGAAACCGGGCGAGCGGCGACTCGCACGTTTTGATCTGTCTATGGATGGTCTCAGCGCGATTCCTACTCGCGGCCCCGGTAACTCTGCGGGCTGGGAAGTAGTAATGCCGACTGAGGTTTGCGAGAAGGGATATCGCCGGGCAAGGGTTCTCCGTTTGTGCCCCAGAGAGGAATACTGTGCGGGTACTTCATTGTAATTCTTCACTCCACGCCCAAAATCTTTTCCTGAAAGGTTGCGTCGCCACAAATGTAAGCTACAATACGTATCGTAGCATATAAACCAAGTGGACCTGACGAGCCCTGGTTAGGACAGCACCCTGAGGAATGGAGCAATGCCGAAAGAGACCAATGGAAACGCCCATACCAGGCTTCGATCTTCCGAGATTCAAAGGCGTGTGCTCGACGCCGCGTTTGAGAGCGTTCTCCGGATTGGCTTTCGCGCCGTAACTGTCGAATCCGTTTCTGCGGAGACAGGGATTGCAAAGACCTCAATTTATCGACGATGGCCAAACAAGGCGGCGATGCTGATGGATGCGTTTTTCTTCCGAATTGGTCCTGGCATCGGCTTTCCTCCGAGTGACGATCACATCGGGAGCATCCGGAAGCAGATGTTGGCGCTCGCGAAAGCATTTCGAGGACCGGCTGGAAAGATGATCAAGGCCCTCCTGGGAGAGGCTCAGTTCGATGTCGAATTGGCGGAAGCGTTTCGGAAGCACTGGCTCCTCCCAAGGCGCGAGATGGCGATTGCGGAAGTTCAGGCCGCTATCGACTCTGGGCAGCTGCGTGCAGACGTCGACGTGCAGGTAACCCTAGATGCGTTGTACGGAGGACTCTATTACCGCCTGCTGACGGGTTCGGGGCCACTTTCGGATAGCTACGTGGAAGGGCTCTTCTCGCATGTCATTGAAGGGCTGGGCGCGGAGCCTAGGACGCCCGTGAGCAGAGCAGTTGGGACTAAGCAAGGAAAGAGGTCACGATGAAAGCAATCGAACTCACGGAAACTGGTGGTCCCGAGGTTATGCACTTGCGGGAGATTCCCACTCCCATACCTCAGGAAAGCGAGGTGTTGATCCGTGTTGCTGTGACCGGGGTAAACTTCATCGATCTCTATGTGCAGGAGGGGCGTTATGGCAATGAGCTTCCTTTCACACCCGGACAGGAAGCTGCAGGAACAGTGGTTGCGGTCGGCAAAAGCGTCTCCCATCTCCAGGAAGGTGACCGGGTCGCCTGGTGCAGCGTTCTTGGAACCTACGCGGAGTATGCCGTGGCGCCTGCCGAACGGGTCGTACCGATTCCGATTGGTGTCACCTTCGAACAGGCGGCCGCCGCCTTGCTGCAAGGCATGACTGCTCACTACCTTTCGCACTCGGCTTACCCGATCCAGCCAGGGGACGAGGTGCTCATTCACGCGGGTGCGGGCGGAACCGGTCTTCTGCTGACACAGTTTGCGAAGTCGCGTGGTGCACGGGTGCTGACCACGGTTTCCAACGAAGAGAAAGCGGAGCTTTCATATCAAGCAGGAGCAGATGATGTCGTTGTCTATACCAAGTTCGATTTCGCGGCTGAAGTAAAACGTCTAACCCAGCGCCGTGGGCTTGCTGCCGTGTACGACTCGATCGGCAAAAGCACATTTGAGCAGTCCCTGACCTGCCTGAAAGCCCGCGGAACTTTCGTCCTGTATGGATCCGCCAGCGGCGACGTTCCCCCTTTCGATCTGATGAAGCTTGCGTCTCTTGGGTCGTTGTACGTCACACGGCCGATTTTGAGGGACTACACGCTCACGCGGGCTGAATTGTTAGACCGAGCGACGGAGGTCTTCCAGGCGGTCGTGTCTGGCACGCTAAAGCTTCGGATGGAGCGTACGTACTCGTTGGGAGAGGCGGCTCAGGCGCACCGCGATCTGGAAAGTCGGAAGACCACTGGAAAGCTACTGCTGTTCCACGAACCTACCGGCCACGAATCGATTTTGACAGAATCGCGAACACAACCAGGAGAGATGCAGGCATGATGATGCTCCAAAAACCCACCGTTCTGATTCTCGGTTCCACCGGTCAGATTGGGAGGTTTATCCTTGAGAACCTGAAGCGGGAGCCAGACGCAGTTCATATTCGAGTGAGTGCGCGCAGGCCGGAACAGGTTGCAACGTTTCAGCAACAAGGCCAGGACGCCGTTCTTCTGGATCTCGACAGTCCGGCTACTTTTGCTGCCGCGCTCTATGGGGTGGACCGTGTCTTCCTGCTTACTGGCTACACAGTGGCGATGCTGGCCCAAAGCAAGACGTTCATTGATGCTGCCAGAAAAGCTCGCATCCAACAGATCGTGCACCTGGGAGTGTTCGGCCATTGGGATTGCACAGATCCACATATCGCTTGGCACCAGTTAGTCGAAACCTATATCGAGGCAAGCGGCATCGCTTGGACGCACATCCATCCAAACATGTTCATGGAGCAGATCCCTAAATTCATGAAGATCCGCAATGACCGCTTTTCGGTGTTCTGGGGTTCTGATCGAATGGGTTGGATCGCATCGCGGGATATTGGTGCGGTTGCGGCCACGGTTCTGCGAGAAGGCCCAGCGAAACACAGTGGACAAAACTACTGGCTCAGTGCGGAGGTAGCCGGTGGCGAGGAACTCGCGACGCTCTTCTCCGAGGCTCTGGGACGGCCTATTCAGTGTGACCAAAAGAAGCCGGAGGACTTTGCCTCAACCATGGCGTCAACCGGAGACTACAACGTTGAGAGCTGGTATGCGGCTGCAGTTATCGAGTTCCTGAAACAATTCTCAGATGGCCGCATGGCAGACTTTGGAACCGTCCGAGACGATACTCCGTACCTCACGGGCACGCCTTCGATGACTCTCCGGCAGTGGATTCAGGAGAATCGCTCCGCATTGATTGGTTAGCGGTTTTCCTAAAAGTGTATTGACGTCGATTCTATTGATTGCGGCCCCTGGCTAGTTTCGCTAGTTCGATTATAATCGAACAAAATGACCGATTCCTGGAATAATAACTATGAGCACATTGCAAGACCCTATTCGTATTGGTGATTGGCAGCTACCCAATCGCGTAATCATGGCGCCGTTGACCCGCTGCAGGGCGAGTGCAGGACGCGTCCCGAATGATCTAATGCGGGAGTATTACCAGCAACGCGCTAGCGCTGGATTGATTATTTCCGAAGCAACTTCGATCTCTCCGGTCGCTGTCGGGTATCCGGACACTCCGGGTATCTGGTCGAAAGAACAGATTGCCGGCTGGAAGAGGGTGACCGACGGTGTTCATAACGCCGGTGGACGGATCGTCCTCCAATTGTGGCATGTCGGTCGCGTTTCAGATCCGATCTATCTGGATGGCGCTCTTCCCCTCGCTCCCAGCGCCATCGCTCCGGGTGGGCACGTAAGCTTGATTCGCCCGGAGAAATCGTTCGTGACTCCGCGCGCGCTCGACTTGGCTGAAATTCCGGGGATTATCGAAGAGTACAGAAGAGGAGCTGAAAATGCGCTGGCCGCAGGTTTCGATGGAGTCGAATTGCACGGTGCGAATGGTTACTTGCTCGATCAATTCCTTCAGGACGCGAGTAATCATCGGACGGATGAATATGGCGGACCGATCGAGAATCGGGCGCGGCTGATGCTTGAGGCCGTTGATGCGGCAATTTCAGTTTGGGGACCAAGTCGGGTCGGTCTCCACCTCAGTCCGCGTGGCGACGTTCATTCGATGGGTGACTCTAACAAGCCAGTTACGTTCGGATACGTAGCTCGGGAAGTGGGGGAACGCGGCATCGCTTTCATTTGTGCGCGTGAGTCCTTAGAGGAACCGCGCCTTGTTCCGGAGCTGAAGAAAGCGTTTGGCGGGCCTGTTGTTGCCAACGAACGGTTTACGAAAGAAACGGGCGAACAGGTATTGGCCAAAGGAGAAGCCGACGCGGTGGCTTATGGTATACTTTTTATTGCTAACCCGGATCTTCCACGACGATTTGCTTTGAATGCGCCGCTCAACGAACCGGTTTCCGACAGGTTCTACGCTGCCGGTCCGCGCGGCTACACCGACTATCCCTCCCTCGATCTAGAACAGAAAGCAGCGTGATGGCAGAGCAATAACAACTACCATCTAACCGTGAGCCTTCTTCGGGCAAGCATAGGATACGGCGACTCGACCCGCCATCGGGAAAGACTAACGTTTAGTCCAGCCACAGACCTGCGGCCACCATTCGATTTGGCTGCTTGCTTCGGTGACGGCGACGGTTAGCCGGCTGCCGAGGTTCTCGATATCAACTGCCTCGACCGTGACGGCCCCAATCTCAATCAGCTGCGGCATAAAGCTACGCAGCGTATTGACTGCCAAAGCGATCAAAGGCGGATCCTCAGCATTTCCAATAGGGATTTCAGAGAACAATCTGGGAATCGGTAGGCCGGCGCGCGAAAAATGCTCAGTCAGACGCGCGCCCGCATCCCACTGCGGTGCCGCCGACTTAAAGGCCGTCGCGATCCTCTCTCCTACCTGCTGCCAAAGCGGCACATCGGGAAATGACCGGACCCCACTTGGAACGTTGAGCTCATGGAAAGCCACAATCCCTCCCGGACGCGATAGAGCTGCGGCCACACGGATAAGGTCGACGGGATCGGCCTGGTGGATCAGGACATACCGGCCGACCACGAGATCGAACGGCTCGGGGTCGGAAAAAGTCTCAATCGAGGCTTCCTTGAAGTCGATTTGTCCAAACTTGGCCATCTGAGCGCGTTCTCTAGCAATAGCAAGGACTTGCGCATTGCGATCAATGCCGACGACGGATCCGGTTGAGCCTACCAACTCGGCGGCCAGCATCGAGACATCCCCGGCGCCACAGCCTATGTCGAGAACTCGCATCCCCGGCTCGATCCCTGCGCTTCGCAGGAGTCGCTCGGTGATCGGTCGCAGCGTCACCGCTTGACTCATCAGCCGTTGGATCTCTGCCGGCGAATGCCCGAGGATATATTTAGTCCCAGAGACATTATTCATTGTGAACCACAGACGATGAAGTCCTAGTGATTCTCTTGAAGCTTCGTGCGGTTCTTTGGTAGAAAACTGCTGTCGCAAAAAGCGTGGGCGCCGGTCTCGTAGTCGAAGGTATTTCCAGAGCGTATAGTGTCCTGTCCCATAAATAACATGGCTTTCGTTGCGATCAAAATGGGCCGCCGGTCCGGCAGCTGCCGGACGCGAGGAGGGCGCATATCTGAATCGATACGTAACCGACGAGCAACGCAGCCGCCGGCCCGTTTTCATCGCAACCCTCCGGGCCGTGGCCAGTTGGCTGTTTTTCTGCGGCGCAAGCCATGTTATTACCCATCCGACTGTTCTGGGTCCAAAGCCCGTTGACCAAGAA
>DATFVD010000017.1:0-7585 GCA_035260505.1 Terriglobales bacterium | reverse complement strand
GAGGTGCTGAAAGAAATCCTGAACATTCCTGACGACATCCCCCAGGACCTGCTGGACAAGGCCGAGTGCGTCATCGTATTGCCCTCTGTGAAAAAGGGAGCGTTTGGAGTGGGTGGCAGTTACGGCCGTGGCGTGATGGTTTGCCGCAGCGGCGAGCATTACACGGGAAAGTGGGGAGCTCCTGCACTGTATGCGCTGGAGGGCATCAGCATCGGGTTCCAGCTGGGCGGCCAGGCCACTGACTTTGTGCTTCTCGTAATGAACCCCAAAGGCGCTCGATCATTGCTCTCCAGCAAGGTGAAGCTGGGCGCCGATGCCTCCGCCGCCGCCGGCCCCAAGGGACGCACGGCCGAGGGTGCGACCGACGTCGTGATGAACGCCGAGATTCTCTCTTACTCGCGTAATAAAGGACTGTTCGCGGGCGTCTCGCTCGAAGGCTCGACTCTGCGTTCCGACGGCGGCGCCAACGAGAATCTCTATGGAAGAAAATTGAGCGCCAAGCAAATCATTCGCGAGGGAAGAGTCGGCATTCCGGCCTGCGCGCATGAACTGGTTTCCCGGCTGGATTCGAAGTCGCCCAGGAACAAGTCGGAGCCGAAGTCGCTCCAGTAATATAGCTCGCAATCGAAATAGCTCGGAGCTGAGGG
Organism: Terriglobales bacterium; assembly: GCA_035260505.1. Taxonomy (GTDB): domain Bacteria; phylum Acidobacteriota; class Terriglobia; order Terriglobales; family Acidobacteriaceae; genus Acidiflorens. The sequence continues at coordinate 6,938 of DATFVD010000017.1, read as the reverse complement.
CTGACGGCTGCGCATCAAACCATGCCTGCCTCCCCGGGCATGACCGCTATACTGCCACTTTCAGCAAACTGTAAAGCCGAAAGTTCCGAGGTGAGCATGCCGATCCGCACAACGCGTTCCTATGCGCTACAACTTGTTTTCTTTTTTCTTGTTTGGACGCTTGCCGGCGCACAGGCGAAACCCAATCAGCAGAACAAGGATCAGCAGAATAAAGATCAGCAGAAGCCGGCCTCGAGTCCCCGAGCCGATTACTCAGGTACGTACAGTTTTTTGCGCGATGGCGAGTTCGTACAAGTCACCGTGGAAGACCAGGGTCGCGTTACGGGCTTTGTTTCCCGCTACGGCGACTCAGAGAGCGATCGCGGTGTTTTTCTCGATCACTTTTTCAAATCGGGCAAGCTCGACGGCAATCAACTCGCCTTTACCACCGAGACCGTCCATGGCGCATCGTTCGAATTTCGGGGAACGGTCGAGCGGGGCGAAGCCATGAATCGGGGGGACGAAGCCTATTATTTGCTCAAGGGAACCCTCGTCGAGAACACAATCGACGAAGCGAAGAAAACTTCTTCCCACTCGCGCGAGGTTGCCCTGAAAAGCTTCCCCCAGGATATGTCGCCACCACAGGCGGAAAAGAAGTAAGTACACTTAGGAAACGCCTGAGATATAGCCTTCGTGATCCTTCGTGTCCTTGGTGGTTGAAGGTTTTGCGTGAAATTGAATCATAACTGTGTTCGATGGGTACTTGACATCCTGAGCCAGCCGCCGCAAAATATCGCCAATTACAGGAAAAACGCACAGTCCCGCAAGATTCGAATCGTTAACTAGTTTATGACGCCTAGTCAGCCGTCGCAGTCCCCTCCCAAAAAAGTCAGCCCCGAACTATGCAAGCATCCTCGGGTGCAGATCGTCTCCCGCGACGAAGAATCCGAATATGTGGAATGTCAGGAATGTGGAGACGTGTTCGAGTCCAGCGAATTGAAAGACATGGCGATCGAGGAAAAGAAAGAACCAGAAGAGGAGTAAGCTGCGGCTGGCAAAATCAGCGCGTCGCGGTAAAGGTTTCCCCTGTGGTCCTTTCCCGTGGTCCTCTGTGCCCCCTGTGGTTCAAGCTTTCTTTCTTTTGCTGCAACCCGTGCCGTAATCACCCGATTTTAATAATGAGGTTTTCTGAAGCATCCACCCAAAACTTCTTCCCCTCCGGAATCACCGTAGTCGCGCTGTATTCCGTGATCACCGCCGGTCCCCTCATTGATCGGTCGGGTACAAGGTCCCCACGCTCGAACACGGACGTGGTCACGGCTTTGTCATGAAAGAATACGGGCGCACGTTCAACCGGTGCCACGCGTGGTGACGGCTTTCGCGCCCTTTGGCGCCGCGCAACTTTCAACCGCGGCGTCCGCAAACGAACCCGCAGCCGCAGCGTCACCAGTTCTATCTCCCGTCCCGCATGATGGTATCCATAACGCCGCTGATGTTCGTCATGGAAGCGAGCAGGGACATTCCCTGTAGCAGTCACGTTGAGTTCATATCCCTGACCGCGATACCGCAGGTCAAGACTTCTTTCATGGTGAAGAGCGCCGCGCCACCCTTCGACGCGAAATTCTTTCTGCGCCGCCGCCTCCAGCTTACGAAATTCTTTCTCCAATTTCGCCGGTGGCAAACGGTCTGCAAACCGCCAGAGCAGCGTGCGCGAGTAATCCTTGACCACATCGCTCACCAGGATTCCAAATGCCGAAAGTGCTCCCGGTCGTGCCGGAATCACCACCGTCGGGATCGCCATCGCCTCCGCCAGTTCGCAGGCATGCAGACCTCCCGCACCTCCGAACGCCACCAGCGCAAAATCTCGCGGATCGTACCCTCGCTCAATGGATACGACACGCAAGGCCCGCTCCATGTTCGCATTCACCACGCGCACTACACCTGCACAAAATTGTTCCAGGCTTAGACCCGAGCCCTGTTTCTTAAGCCATGCCGACGTAACCCGCCGCGCTCTTTCCGCGTCGAGCCTGAACTCGCCGCCCAGAAAACGGTCGGGACGAATCCGCCCCATCAGCAAGTTGGCGTCAGTCACCGTAGGTTCAGTTCCTCGGCCATAGCAGATTGGTCCCGGATCGGCGCCCGCCGATTCCGGTCCCACGCGCAACGCCCCACCCGCGTCGAAGCGAGCCAGCGAACCGCCTCCCGCGCCCACGGTATGAATCTCCAGCATAGGAACTCCTACGGGCAGCCCCGCCACTTCGGATTGGCCGCTGGCTTGAACCTCTCCCTGCACCGCCGCCACATCGGTCGAAGTCCCTCCCATATCGAAGGAGAGAATCTTCCGGAACCCGCTGCGGCCGGCCATCGTCGCCGCGCCCACCAATCCGCCCGCCGGCCCCGATAACACCGTGCGCACTGGTTCCCGCGCCGCCGATTCCAGCGCCGTGATCCCGCCGCTCGATTGCATCACAAAGATTCGAGGTTTGCGGATGCCCCAGGTCTGGCGCTTTTCGAGACCTGGGAGCGTCGCTGTGAAGTCATCTCCCGCCTTCGTCACGCGCTCCGCCAGTCTTTCCATGTAGCTCTGCATGAGTGGCTGGAGATAGGCATTCACCACCACCGTGCTCGTGCGTTCGTATTCTCGGAACTCCGGCAGAATCTGATGAGACACAGAAAGTGGTTTACCAAGATCCGCCACCGCCGCGGCAACGGCCAATTCGTTCTCCAGATTGGCAAACGAGAACAGAAAAGAAATAGCGATCGCATCTGGCTCGGCACGTCGCACCGCCTCCCGCAGTCGCGTCAACTCCGTGTCCGACGGCCGCTCCGATATGCGGCCCTCGGCATCTGTCCTCTCCATGACGCCGAATCGCAGTTCTCGCGGGACAAGCGGCGCTACTCGATCGAAGAAAAAGTCATACAGACGAGGCCGCGCCTGCCGTCCAATTTCTAGGACGTCTTCAAATCCCGCCGTCGTAATCAGCGCAACCCGGCCGCCTTTTCGTTGCAGCAGCGCGTTGGTCCCGACCGTCGTGCCATGCAGCAACGTGAGCGCGCCGCCGGTTCCGGTCCGCTTCGTGGACTCGCCAATTTTTCGCAGAGCTTCGCCAATCGCGCGCGACGGATCATCCGGAGTCGAAAAAACTTTCAGAGTCTTGAGCGCGCCGTCCTCCACCCACACGCAATCCGTGAACGTCCCTCCAGTGTCGATCGCGATCGCCCGTGTGGCGCGGACACTCTTGTCCGCGCCCTTTGACTTTGATCTTGCTTCTGGCCGGTCTGCCGAATGAAGCGCGGAATGCGATGCGCGAGCCATAAAGATGGAAGACTACCACCCCTCGCGCCTGCTGTTAGTTCTCAGTTCTCAGTAAGAGCCTCTCGACTAGAAACTGAGAACTGAGAAACTGAGAAATGGCGGTACCTGTGCCCAAAGCATAACCGCGTCCCGTCCCCGTCTGCCGTATCCTGAAACAGTGAACGGCAGGACGTGGAAAACATGGCTGCTCCCCGGCGGATTGTTATTGGCGCTGGCGACGGCGCTCGTCAACAGCTCCCTGTTCGTCCAGCTTGCGCCCTCGCTAAGCTTCTTCTACGTTGCGGTCTTCGCCGCCGGATTGCTTCTTGCCTGGCGTTTCAATTCCAGCCGCCTTCTGTTTTCCCTGCTGCTTCTGCTGGTCGCGCATCGCGCCATCGATTTCTTCTCCAACGGACAGATTCACACCGGCCCCGGCCACGCCGCCGTAGCGCTAGCCGCCCTCCTGATCCCCCTGAACTTCATCGCGTTCGCCGAGATGCGCGAACGTGGCTTGACCATCGCCGGAATCGCTCCCCGCTTCGGGTTGCTCTTCCTCGAATCGGTAGTCTTCGCTGTGCTGTGCCGTCCGGAAAATAGTCTCGTCAATCTGCTTCATCCCGGCTCGCCCCCGATCCCACTCTGGATTCTGCTTAGTTTCGCAGCCGCAATCGCCCTCTTCGTCTACCGTTACGTCCAAACACGCAAGCCGATCGAGCCCGGCTTTGTGTGGTCCGTCGTCGCCGTTTTTCTGTGGCTCCAATTCGCCCCGGTAGGCAAAATGTCGGACGCCTACGTAGCCACCGCAGCCCTGATCCTCGCCGCGTCCTTGATCGAAACCTCCTACGTGCTCGCCTACCACGACGAACTCACCGGTATCCGCGGCCGCCGCGCCTTCAACGAGTCCTTGCTTTCTCTCGACCAGCAATATGCCATCGCCATAGTCGACATCGATCATTTCAAAAAGTTCAACGACACCTACGGGCACGACGTAGGCGATCAGGTTCTATGCATGGTGGCCAGGCGCCTATCCGAAGTCGGTGGCGACGGTCAGGCCTTTCGCTGCGGAGGCGAAGAGTTCGCCATCGTCTTTCGCAACACCTCCGCCAAAGAAGCGTCAGAACATCTGGACAAGCTGCGCCAGCTCATCGAGAAATCCACCTTTCAACTGCGCGGTTCCGACAGAAGAGCCGGCAGAGTTGCCGAAAAAGTTTCCGGAAAAATAAGCGATCATCGAGACGACCATCGAGACGATCATCGGGCGGGCAAGTCCGATCGTAGAAAATCCACAAAAAAGAAAACCGCGAGTCCAGGCAGGTTGCGGAAAAGAGTGGGGTTTGCTTTGAAGGGGCGCGGATTCCTGGCCGCCGAGGCGCCATCGAGTGAGCAGGGAAACCTTTTCCCGCAGCCTGCGATCAAACCGCCCGATCGTCTGTCCGATCGTCTGTCCGATCGCCTGTCGGTGACGGTCAGCATCGGAGTTGCCGAGCCCAGCACCCGCATCCGCCAGCCCGAGCAGGTGATCCAAGCGGCGGACCAGGCTCTCTACCGCGCCAAACACAAAGGCCGGAACCGGGTGGAACTGGCGTCCACCGCACCGCTTCGGCTGGCCGGCGAAAAGCGATCGAGGACTTCGCGGTTCTGAGCCGGCGTTTGTATTTCATTTCGGGCACGCCGGCTCATGAATAAAATAACCACGAATGAAATAATCACTCACCTCGTTGGAGGCTTTTTCTCCCGCTGAGCGGGTGCATGTTCCGCAGGCGGCTTCGATTCCGCACGTGGCGGTGCCGTGTGCTGCGCAGGCGGCCTCGACTCCGCTCGCGGCGGTGCCGTGTGCTGCGCAGGCGGCTTCGACTCCGCTCGTGGCTGTGCCGCGTGCGCAGGCGGCCGGGACTCGTGCATAGCCGGAGGCCTCATTTCTGCCCGAGTCGCGGGCTCACGTCTCGCTTCCGTCCGCGGCTTGCTCTGCGCGTGGGCTGTGCTCTCGGTCCGCGCCCTGGCGGCAGGCCTTGATTCGCGGGCGGACGACTTCGCTTCTGTCCGAGGTTTGCTCTCCGTCCGCGCCGTAGTTGTGCTGTGCGCCTTGGCGGCAGGCTTTGACTCGCGGGCGGACTTCGCTTCTGTCCGAGGCTTGTTCTCCGTCCGCGCCGTGCTTGTGCTGTGCGCTTTGGCGGCAGGCTTCGACTCATGTGTGGACTTCGCCGCCGTCCGCACCTTGCTATCGATCCGCGCTGTGTTCTCGTTGCGCGCTTTGGCCGAAGCCTTCGCCTCAACCCTCTGATTCGTCTCCGCACGCGTCTTCGTCTCAGCACGCGTCTTCGTCTCAGCACGCGTCGAGACGCTCTTCTTCGGCTCAACGCTCCTGTTCATCCCATCGTTCTTTGCGGTCCCGCGATGGGAAGCCGATCCTTTCGCCGCGACCATGCCGGAACTCTTGAACTCTCCGGCCTTCGGAGTCGCTGCTACCGCTGGACGTCCGTGGTTGACCGAGGCAAACTGACTGCGGTTCGCGCGGGCGGCAATCTCATGCTGCCGCTGCGCTGCAACCGGCGGGATGCGCCGCTCGCGCGCATAGGTTTGTTGCCGGTCCGTGGGGCGCGCGTTGATGCCGCCTCTTCCACCGTTGTAAGCGACACGATTGACCGGATCGACAACCGGCTTCTGATACACGTTGTGGATGACCGTGACGTTTACGTTGTTGACCCGCGTGTTATAGAAGAACTGTCCGCCGCTCCAGTAACCGCCTTCGTAGCCGCTGCCGAAGTAGCCGAAACCGTAGTCGATTCCGCCGTAGAAGCCGACGTTTGGACCCCAATATCCGGCATTCCAGACATAGAGTCCGTTCGCCCAACCCCAATAACCTGGCGTCCACAGGAAGCCGACTTCGGGCGCTGACACCCATGTTCCGGGAACCCAGAAATAGCCTCCATCGTCGCTGTAGGACCAATAACCAGGCGTCCAGATATATCCTTCGCCTGGGCAGAGCGGCTGCGCGTAAACCACCAATGGAGGTGGAGCGATTGCGACCGACAGAACGACCTGCGCCGATGCGGCGGAAGAGGTCGCGGCAATCGTCACGAGAACTGCGGCGAGTAGAAGCCAGTTCAAGGGTCCGAAGGACTGGAACCAACGGCGAATATTGAGAGTATGCATTTGCGTCACCTCGTAGGAACGTCATCTGCAACGAACGAGAGACAAAAGCAGCGCAGAACTAAATCGTACGCAGCGAGGACCGCGCGCACGATGCCGTAAAACCTGTAAAAACGAGGAAACGTCAGTGTAGGCTTTTTACTCTGGATGTTTACTTTGAAGATAGTAACCCATATGTACTAGCACTCCACTTCCCTGTCGGGCATCTCTGTAACTGCAGGACAGCAGTACTGGGTCGTTCTGAAAACCAATGCGAACGAACTGGATACTGTGGATGCCTGGAATGTCGACGACACCGATCAGGTGCATTCACGAAAGCTCGCGGTCTTCCCCGGCGCGCACAACGCGTGGTACGTTTTTCATGCCACGCCAGGAGTAGCCTTCTCCGTGGACGGCATCAATTAAAGCGGTCAGAGCGGGGGGAAAGAACGCTGCTGCTGCGAGTCCTAGCTTCGGTTGACTTCAGGATGGGCCAGCGAGTTTGGTGTTGGTTTTGTACCCCCCCCCCCCCCCC
>DATFVD010000016.1:0-5092 GCA_035260505.1 Terriglobales bacterium | reverse complement strand
GATCATGTAGAGCGCGGAGCTAACCGCGGCGGCAAGAATAATAAGCGCTTGTGGTGAGAGGCGGATGCCTTCGCCTTCTCCGCTGGCAATGAGCGCGACTCCCGCGAAGCTCACGAGCACGCCACACCATCCGACGGCAGTTAGTTTCTCGTGCAGCCAGAATCGGGCGGCCAGGGCAGTCCAGATCGGCGTGGATGTAATGAGCAGACTCGCTGCGCCCGCAGTCACCCGAGTCTCTCCGTAATTGAGTGCGAGGTTGTAAAAAGTGATTCCTACGACGCCGGTCAGGACCAGTCCGGGAATGTCGCGCAACTCCGGACGGCGAAAGTGCGCGACCCCAGCGTGGATCGCGAGCACGAGAGATGCGACCAGAAAACGCACTATGGCGAGATTCGCAGGCGAATAACCGCGCAGACCGGCGCGAATGCCGGCGAAGGCCGAGGCCCAAACCACGAGCGTGAATGCCAGAGCAACAAGAGTGCGAGATGTAAAGCGAGGCATCGAAAGGCCTCCTTCCAACAAGAATTTCTGTTGATGAATTTCTGTTTATGCAGACTGGCTGCGTCGGGATCGGCGGTAGCGGGCGTCGCTATCGTGTATCGCTTACCAGGTAAGGCTCACCAGGTATCGCCGCCTCGTTCGGGCGGCCAGGCGCCAAACTGGCGGCGGAGTAAGGCAATCTGGCCGGCGTGGTAACTGTTATGCGCCGCAATTTGCCAAAGCATGGCATGCACGGTGGACTCGCGCGGAGACTTTGGCGAGCCGACATTGTGAACTCTTCGCTGCAGCTCCGGCGAATCGGATTCCGCGAGCCGGGCAAGGCGAGTGAGCAAATCAGCGAAGCGGCGAGTTGTGGCACGCCACGCCTCGGCGTCATCGCGCGCGCGACCCTCGGCGGCCGGATTCGACTGCGTTGGCCAGCTTTCGATTGCCTTGTCCGGGTAAGGTCGATTCTCGCCCGCGATTTTGCCGAGGTCGTAATCCATCCAATAGTTCATGTGCTCTACGATCTGCCAGATGGAATGCGGATAGTCCGGTACGTTCCGGGCTGCCAGTTCCGCCGGGATATCTTCGACGCAGGCGACCGGGTCCACGTGGGCGCCTTTGCCGTATACGAGTTCGCGTAATGTGGTGTCGCCCATACGTTCCATCCTTTCCTCGGAATATCTGTAGAGACGGGGCTTGCCCCGTCTCAGGCTGTCGATTTGCCCAGCCCCTAAAGGGGCGTCTGATTTCGAAGAATTACGGTATCGCTAAAGCGAACCCCTGATACGAACCCCCGATACGAACCCCCGATGTGAACCCCTGATGTGAACCCCTGATGCGGGAGTGGAAGGCAGCGGAGACGCGGCGAGCCACGTCTCTATGGGAGTGTGATCTTGTCGCCTATGCTTATCGTGCCTTTCGTTAGAATCTGAGCCCGCAATCCTCCACGGTGCAGCAGGCCCTTGATCACGGACTTCCCCGTCACTTTCTGCAAGTGAGCGCAGGGCTCGCACAGGCGGATGCCTCGAATGCGCACATCCCCGATGGCGAACTCTTTGCCTACCAGATGGTTCAGCGGGACGTTGCGCGTCACGATGTTGCGGCGCGCTTCGCCGGCAGCAAGCTCGACCTGATAGTCCCGCTGCAGGGCTTCAATCGCCTCCACCTCAATCAACGTGAGTTCGAAATCCGGCTTGGGCTTGTAGAACGTGCCCAGCTTCAGCGCGTAGCGATCACCGTCAAGGCCCGCGCCCGGAATCGCCGTCGCCTGGGCAACAGATTGCGGTGGTCCTTCGGCAGCGGAGGCGATATGAATCGATTCCACCGTTCCGTTCGACATGGCGCACCTCCAACGACTTAACGACCAAAGACCAACGACTACGCGCTCTTCTCGACGGCGGCGATCGCCTCTTCCAGCGCATCCATGGCAACGTCAGCTTCGTCCCTGGTAACGATCAGCGGCGGTGCGATGCGAACCGTGCTCGGGCCGCAGCCTAGAAATAGAACGCCGCGCTCGAACGCCAACTCCACGATGCGATCGCGCTCGGGGGCGCCATATTCGCGAGTCTTCTGGTCTTTCACGATCTCGACGCCGATCATCAAGCCGCGTCCGCGGACGTCGCCGACGATCTTGTGCTTCTTCGGCCAGTCGGCCATGCGCTTGAGCATGTGGTCGCCGACTTCCTGCGAATTTTTCAACAGGCCTTCTTTTTCGATTACATCGAGCGTAGCCAGCGCGGCGGCAATACAGACCGGGTTCCCACCAAAAGTCGATGCATGGGAACCGGGGATCCAGTCCATGATGTCGGCCTTCGTCATGGTGATGCCGAGCGGCATCCCGGAGGCAATGCCCTTGGCGACGCAAACCATGTCGGGGTGCACGCCGGTGTGTTCGACGGCAAACCACTTGCCGGTGCGGCCGATGCCACTTTGGATCTCGTCCAGCACCAGAAGGATGCCGTGCCTATCGCAGATACGGCGCAGTTCCTGCATGAAGATGGTTGGTGCGATGACGTATCCGCCTTCGCCCTGGATCGGCTCGACAAAAATGGCCGCAACTTCTTCCGGCGCGAGAATGGTTTTAAACAGTGTGTCTTCGATGTAACGGGCGCAGCCGAGCGCGAATTTCTCGGCGTCCTGCGGACCGCCCGCACAGCCCCGATACACATCGGGGTAGCGCACGTGTGTAACCCCGGGTACCAGCGGCGAGAAACGGCGCTTCTGCTGCGGCTTTGAGGCGGTCAGCGAGAGCGCGCCCATGGTACGTCCGTGGAAAGCGCCGAAGAACGCGATCACCTGCTGGCGCTTGGTGTGATAGCGAGCCAGTTTCAAAGCGCATTCGATGGCTTCGGCTCCGGAATTCCCGTAATAAACCCGGTGCGGCCCGGGCATAGGCGCGATCTTCGACAGGCGCTCTGCGAGCGTCACCATGCTTTCGTAATAGAAGTCGGTGCCCGACATGTGGATCAGTTCGCCCGCCTGCTTCTGAATGGCGGCGACCACTTCCGGGTGACAATGACCGGTCGAAGTCACGGCGATGCCAGCGGAAAAATCGAAGAATTCATTGCCATCCACATCTTCGATCACAACGCCGCGGCCGCGCCTGGCAACCAACGGATACGAGCGTGTGTAGGATGGGGAAATGTATTTCTCATCGCCCGCGAGGATGCGCTTCGCGTTAGGGCCGGGAAGCGCAGTCTTGAGCTTGGGGCCGACGGTCAAACTTTTGGTGGTCATGGAGTCCTCCAGATTAGTTCTCAGTTCCCGGTTCTCAGTGGTTTTGGGGCCGAATATCGAGCAGCGTACACGGAGAGAAGCTGCCTGGGCTTAAAGCTAAGAGCCAAAAGCTAAGAGTAAAGGCGATTAGCGAAGCAACGAGAGGAAAGAAAGTTAGTCGCTGCCAAAGAGATTGGCGCGCGCATGCGAAGGCAACACGGAAAGGTACCGGCGGGGACAGGCGCGTCCCTCAATCCAGCACGTCCGTAGAAGCGAGATGTAGCCATTCGATCGCATAGCAGCTACAGGCATTATATCTGGAGTTTGATCGCGGCGTAACCCCCTAAAACAATGCCGATTCCGCTGATTGCGTTGGACTTCATCCAGCGGAAAAAGCTCTGCCGAGCTTCGCTCGGCTTGGACGGGCGAGGGCGCCCATCCCTACACGAACCCTTCATCCAATTCTCTCTTCCCTGTAAAGCCGGATCGTATTCTTCAGACTAATGACGATCAGCATCAGTGACATTCCGACTAATCCAATTGCGCCGCCAATATCAAACAGCCGGTAGCGGCCATGAATCACCCACGCCCAACGGAACAGAGCCAGATTGCCCGCCGCCAGCAGAATGCGCAACTCGGTCGGGCCGAAGTGCCACATCGAAAGGTGAAACTCACCGAGCGTATAGGTCGCCAGATACGATTGGATGGAAAGCAGCAGAAACGCAATCAGTAACCCGATCGCAATCACGGGATGCATGTATCCGGAGAGGGCCAACCCGCCCATCATGGCCACTGCGCCGATGGAGTCGATCATGTGGTCCACGTAAAAGCCGTAACGAGGTCTCTGCCGCTGGCGGACGCGAGCCAGGGTTCCATCGAGGCTATCGCCGAACCAGTTCACCGCGAGACCCACAATGGCGGCAAGCAGCATGCGGCGATCACGGGCGGCTAGGGCATAGCAGACGCCAGTCGCGATCTGAGCGGCAAAACCGAGGAACGTCAGGTGATCGGAATTTACCCACGCGGGCATGCGTTCGGCCATCCAGATGAGGGTCCGCTTCTCGGCGGCAGCGATGAAACTTCCGTGGACGCGCGTCGCCTGCTGGAAGTTGGCGCCGCGTTGCTCGCCCAAGATGGGGTCGGTCACAGGCGGATTATAGCGTGCCAGGGTGTCGCGAACGGTCAGCGGAGATTGTGCACTACCAGAATCATCCCCGGCCGCAGGGCTGCGATATTCCGATTGTCGTGCTTCAGGGCGGAAACTGTGGTGTTGTAGGAAGTTGCGATTGAAGAGAGGGTTTCGCCGCGCTTGACCCGGTGATGGAGAACTGCGTTTGCCGAGGCAGTTTGGGTTCTGGCGGCAGGGTGTCGCGACGCAGTTGAATGCCTGGTCGCAACCTGCGTTTCGCTCGCGCTCCGAGTAACGGGAAGGTGGAGATATAGGATCCTTCTTCCAGCGAGGCTGCTGCCTTTCAGGCGGTTCCAGACGCGAAGCATCCTGGCGGAGACCCCGAAATTCTCGGCTACCGACTCGACCGTATCGCCTTTGCGTATTTTGTAGTGCGTGGTGGCATGGGCGTAGGTGCTGGTATCGACCTGTTTGCCGGGGGCGATGGGGATGATGAGACGGGTTTCGGGCGAGAGCGAAGCGTTATTCGGACCGGCATCGCCATCAATGTCGTTGGCTTCGGCGATCGCTCTTGGAGTCGTGTGATAGGTGTGGGCGATCGAGGCCAGCGTTTGTCCACCCTGTACTTTGTGATAACGCCAAGAGACACGTTTATCGGCTGGAATCGAGGCGACGGCGGTTTGAAATTTGTCGGCGGTTCCGGCGGGCAGGTGGAGGTCGAATTCATGACCTTTCGGGGTGGTCAGCCGGAGCAAGCTCGGG
>DATFVD010000015.1:0-4439 GCA_035260505.1 Terriglobales bacterium | reverse complement strand
GGACGGTGAGGCTTTGGCGTCATGTGGAGAAGTGAAAGAAATGAGCCCCGTTCTCGCCAGTAAGAACACACATTTCGACGCGCTTCTGCGTGGGCCATCCTCGCGCGGGGTGTCGAGCCAAGGATTAAACTGGGAAGGCATTCTGATTGAGAGGCACAGTGTAGAGCCAGATGAGCGGCCAGAATCGATCTCGGAGGAGTACATTCTTGGGCTTTGGTGCAACACCGTAATTGGCGAGCACCCGAATGGGCGCGGCGGCCACATCCCCTATACAAAGCACCCGGGCACAATTACTTTTGCGCCTCCGGGTATCGTTCCGGCTGTACGTCAACGTAACCGCTTCGAGATTATCTTGTGCGCCCTGGAGCCAGCGTTTGTGCGTTGCGTGGAAGAAGAGCTGAACCAACCGCCGACCACGAGGCTTCCGTATCGGACGGGCTTCCAAGACGCGACGCTGCGCCAGTTGATGAGATTCCTGGAAGCGGAGGCAAGCCAAGGCGGACCGTCGGGACGGCTCTATGCCGATCATCTTGCGCATGCACTAGTAATGCGATTTCTCCTACACGGAAGCACGCAGAGGGACAACGCCTCCGTTATAGCATCGCCCCTGCCGCGTCACCTTCTGCAGCGCGTAATGGAGCGCATGCACGACCTTGTCGGCGACCTGGATCTCCAAACACTGGCAGCCGAGAGCGGCTACAGCCGGAGCCATTTTCTGCGAATGTTCGAGGCTGCGACGGGGCTCACGCCACACCGTTATTTGCTGCAGCTCCGGTTGGAGCGCGCACAAGAGCTGATGAGAAAAGGATCCACCTCGCTCATCGATATCGCCGCCCTTTGCGGATTTTCGAGCCACGCGCATATGTCCAGAATATTTCGTCAATTGTTGGGAGTGGCCCCAAGCCAGTATCGCCGCAATCTGTAGTACTTTTCTCCAAAGCTGCGACGTTCATGCAAGCTTCCCGCCTAGTCTTGAGATAAAAGTACTAGCCGAGGCCATGCGGAAAATGGACGCAACACTATCCTTCTATATGGACGGGCTATATGGCTATGCCATGGTCCTAACTGGCGACGCGACCGTAGCAGCAGATCTGGTACAGGAAACGTACGTTCGCGCCACGGAGCCGATGGGACCGCTGCGCGAAGACAGTAATGTAAAGGCGTGCCTGTATACCATCCTGAGAAACATTCGGCTCAACCAACTACGGCAGCAGCGGACCAGGCCCAGGTTACTCGCGGACGAGAATACCGCGGACCTCGTCATCGAGACCGCCAAAGACCCTCATGCGCTTTATGTGAGCAAAGTGGAAGTCGAGCAAGTGCGCGAAGCGATCATGCGCCTTCCTCTGAAGTTCCGCGAGGTCATTCTATTGCACGAGTATGGGGAGCTTTCGTATCAGGAGATCGCCACCTTGTTGGACTGCCCGCTTGGAACGGTCATGTCACGACAGGCAAGAGCGCGCTCCAAACTCCGAACCTTACTTTCTACTACAGGCCATTCATCGCCGAGCCCAACAGTCCGCCGTGGCTGTCGGCACTAGAATGGGGAGAGAACGATGGCGATACCTCGGTATGATGTTCTGAAAAGGGATTGTCGAGGACTACTCTGGATTGAAGCCGTAGACGATCTGGAATCTGCGAGGCTGCGCATCCAGGAGCTAAGTTCCGCATCCTATGGCGAGTATTTGGTTTTTGATCAGAACACCGGTCAAACCTTGGACAAGGGCGCCATGGTCCCAGACTCGAGATCCGAATAGGGAGCGATGAGCTACTTGCTTGTCCCGATTCCATAGACCCTGAGATTGCCGACATCGAGTCGCGTCCCATCTTGGCAGTATCAGGAGTTGGCACGGTCCGACGCGGACACATGGGTAACTGAACGTACCGGCTACATAGGTAACACTTTTGGACCAAAAGGGCTGTCGAGAGGCTGCAGAGTTTTTTCCTCCATATCGATATACCCGAGATCGTAATCCATAAAGCTGACCAGCCAAATACCTTCTTCGACCTCCTTGATACCAACAGCCTGCCCCGCGAAGACGGTGCTGAGATTACCCACCCCGTATTGACGGCCACCAACATTCATTACGAAATCGGCGAGCGCGTCCCGCGCCTGCTACTACCGACGCCGAGACCGACAACCACCCCGATCCGCATGGGCCGTTGCAGTACTCACTGAACGGCTTGGGGCTAGCGGTACGCGAGATACTGCGGGAAATAGGATTCCGCGAACTCATGCAGCGCGGTGCCCAAAGCGGCGTCTTTCACCTTGAGACTCGGTAGGTCGAGCGCGAGCTCAACTTTGCTGCTGCGGCGTGCGTAGTAGACGCCGTTGGAGCCGATCGATGTCAGATACTTCTGAATCTGCGGGTCGCGAGTGTCGTAGGGGAAGAACATGTAGAGGATACCAGTGTCGTTGAGCTGCAAGCGGACTCGGTCCGCGTCATGGCGATAGTCGTAGACCGTCACCGACGGGTAGGCGCCCCCGTGCAGCGGATCAGGGAACGGAACCATCGACCCGAAGGTGATCGTCATGTCATCCAGGGTCGTGGCGCGCACGAGCTCCTTCTTCGTCTCTTTGTCGTAGACCCAGAGCACCGGCACGGACCCCCCTCCGAATCTCTCACCGTTCTGGCATTCGAGGGCGATGGTCGTGTATCGATCAAACGAGGGCCGCGCCCAGAACCAGCCCCTATACCCCTCGGCGATCGGTACGTTGCCGTAGTTGTGATCATGGTATCCGACTCCATCGATCTCGATCGTCTCCCCCCCAATGATCACATGTCCGGTCGCTCTCGCACTGGGGAAGGCGTTAAACCAGCCTTGGAAAATGTCCGTGCTGCCTAGAAAGACGTAGCCGTTGCCCACGCGCAACGGCGTGGCGGTCTGCCGGAAGACGACGTCGATCTCGCGGTCCTTTACCTTGCCTCTGATCTGCAGCTCCGTGAAGTCGCCCCGCATGGTGAGCCCGCCGGACCGCACATCGCAGGAGTCAATCGCAGAGGCAAATTGCTCAATTGGGAACGTTTCGACCGCGTTGCTCTGCACGTTGTTCCGGTTGACATCGAGCCTGGACATTGCCCGCGGCGTGCCGAAACGAGGCACGCGCCCAATCGCGGTTTGTGGTGAAAGCATGCCGGTAATGACCGTCCCATCATGGTTGTGAATGTCGAAGTACCACCATTCGTACACGTTCGGGTCATCGGCGATCTTCTTCGTGCGCCAGCCATCTGATTTCAACTCGACCTTGTCCTGCGCGAGATCGAAGAAGGCGAAGTCGGCTTCGGTCTGCCCCCACCCGTTCAGGGTGTACTTCCCGGTTGGGTCACCTTTTGGCGCAGAAGCTGCTGCGGCCGCCAGTTTAGCCTTAACCATGTTTTGACCACCTTTCTGTGCTGTCGTTCCTCCCTATGTGATCAAGTCGACCAGGGCCCCGGCGACGAAACGAACCGCGTTGGTCGTAGGATCCGAAGTGTCAGCCTCATTCTACTGCTCCCGGGGAAATCAACGATACGGAAGTTGTCGCGGTCCGCCCTTCGTGATAAGCGCCAGAGGCTTGGCCGCCCACGCGGGATCGAGTTCGGCTGCGAGCGAGTATTCGTGCTCGAGCCGCCGGAGAGTCTGAGGTGACGGCTGTTCTGCGGAGAGTGCGATCGCCAGAACTGGCGATGGGTCGCCGTGCTGTCGGCCACGGTAAAGTGTGAAGTCCGCGCGTTCCCGGAGTGGCTCCAACATGTAGCCAGAAGGCCCCGAGATGGACGACATTCTCGTCGCCACGGTTGCACGACCTCAGAGTCTTGATTCTGACGAGAGGCTGGGAGAACGTCAACAACAGGATGCCAATTCTGAACCAACGCGGGCGCGGCGAACACCGCTGGAGTCATCAAAGCGGCTGGAGATTGTCTTCTCTCTTACGGTTCACAGATGGGGAGAGACCTGTCTCCCAGGTTCGTCCCAGCTTTAGGGTTCTGCCGTTTTACGGCAGAGTCCATTTCTTGGTCCATTCATGGTCCAATAATTGTTAGTTGGAGTTCCAAAGCGCGGTTTTGGTAGCCATCCGTGCCGCGTAGTTTCAAGCAGTTACCAAAAGATAGAGGTCTGGAACATTCCATCGTTGAAGGATTCTCATTTTCCATCATTTTCCAATTACGTGTTGGCTTGCCGTGTATAAGTGCCGCCGTTCCAGCGATTTAGAGTTTACTAGAAGAAGCTTGGGAAGCTCTGAATAAAACTCTGAAAGCGATTGATCTGGCGGCACTTAGCTTTCCGAGTGGCAGCCTTAATTGGAAACTAGATGGGAAGTGAAAGCGGTTACAGATTGCCGCGGCGTTGAGACAGAATGAAAAGTAGAATTGAGATGTTGAATCGCAGTGTTTCAGAAAACGCGAGACTTACGAGGGACAGCGCTTCTCTCGGGGTCGAATCCCGACGAGGGAGAA
>DATFVD010000014.1:0-3042 GCA_035260505.1 Terriglobales bacterium | reverse complement strand
AGCCGGTGGGCTCGATCGGCGCGCTCGCCGTGGCTCCCTCCGATCCTAAAATTATTTATGCCGGAACTGGCGAGACCGACATTCGTTCCGATCTCTCTTCCGGCAACGGCGTCTACAAATCCACTGACGGTGGCTCAACTTGGAGTCACATCGGGTTGGAGGACACGCGCCAGATCAGCAGGATTGTGATCGATCCACAGAATCCGAGCATCGTTTACGTCGGTGCGCTGGGGCATGCTTATGGTCCGAGCGAAGATCGCGGCGTCTACAAATCCGTCGATGGAGGATCGCATTGGGAGCGGATTCTCGGCCTAGGAGCGGAAATCGGCATTTCAGATTTGGCTATGTGCGCTTCCACGCCACAGCTTTTGTTTGCGGGTGCATGGCACACGCATCGTCCTCCGTGGAGCACGTATGCTCCTATCGATGGACCCGGCAGCGGCCTTTACCGGTCGCAAGATGCCGGCAAGACGTGGGCTCGTCTAGACGGAAACGGGCTACCGGAAGGCGATTGGGGACGAGTTGGCGTCGACGTTGCGCCGGACGGCAAGCGCGTGTATGCGCTCATCGAAGTGAAAAAATCCGAGGCAAGGAAAGCCGAGGCAAAACAATCCGGACTCTACCGGTCCGACGACGGAGGCAACAACTGGGCGCTCGCCAACGCCGATCCTCGTCTCACAAGCCGAGCATGGTACTTCAATCGCATCACCATCGATCCGCAGAATTTCGATGTGATCTACATGCCGAATGTCGCTGTGTACCGATCGGAGGATGGCGGGAAGACAATTTCTGTTGTGCGAGGCGCACCGGGCGGAGACGATTATCACCAACTCTGGATCGATCCCAAAAATTCCGCCACCATGGTCCTCGGAACGGACCAGGGAACAACGATCAGCCTCGACCGCGGCCGGACCTGGAGCAGTTGGTACAACCAGCCCACGGCGCAGCTCTATCATGTGACTACGGACAACCAGTTTCCCTATGCTGTGTATGGCGCGCAGCAAGACAGCGGCAGCGCTGCGGTTGTAAGCCGTACCGACCATGATCAGATCACGCCTCGAGACTGGTTTCCCGCCGGTCCGAGCGAGAGCGGATACCTGGTGGTCGATCCGAATGACGCCAACATCATTTATCTGAGTGGGACTTTCGGTACCGTGGCCCGCTTCAACAGGCGGACTGGTCTTAGCCAGGACATTACGCCGTGGCCCGCACTTGCTTTTGAGGCCGAGATCAATCAGCGCAAATATCGCGCACCGTGGACTCCGGTGCTGGCGCTTTCCCCGGTTGATCCGACAACGCTTTATCTCGGGACGCAGTATGTCATGAAGACTGTCGATGGCGGTCTGCATTGGGAGACCATCAGTCCCGATCTCACCGGAGCGACCCGTGACACGGATGCGAAACCAGCCCGCCCGCCAACTGTCGAGACCGCGAAACGTGGCGGCTATGGGGTCGTATTCACGATCGCGCCATCGGTTCTCAATCGCGATCTGATCTGGGCGGGAAGCGACACGGGATTGATTCACCTTAGCCGCGACGGCGGAAAGAACTGGAAGAATGTTTCTCCACAAGGACTGAGCGACTGGAGCAAGATCTCGCTGATCGAAGCTTCGCACTTTGATCCCGCGGTCGCCTACGCGGCTGTCGATCGCAGCCGCCTTGATGATCAGACGCCTTACATCTATCGAACGCGCGACTACGGGGCGACGTGGCAACTGATCACGAATGGCATTACTGCTCCCGCATTCTTGCGCGCCATTCGCGAAGACCCTGAGAGCAGAGGGCTCCTCTTCGCCGGAACCGAATTCGGAGTCTACGTCTCTTTTGACGACGGGGACCGCTGGCAGTCCTTGCAATTGAACTTGCCTGTCACTTCGGTTCGCGATCTAGTTATCCACGGCGATGACTTGGTGATTGCCACGCACGGGCGATCGTTCTGGGTTCTGGACAATGTCATGCCGCTTCGCCAGGCGCTTGAGGCGAGAAGAGCGAGTGGCCCCTGGCTTTATCGCCCGGCCACAGCAGTTCGCATCGATAACGATTCCTTTTCAGGCACACCGCTACCGCCCGAGGAACCCACGGCAGAGAATCCTCCCTCTGGGGCGGTGATTGATTATTTTCTCCGGTCTTCGGCGAGCTCCATTCGGCTAGAAGTTTTGGATGCGCAGCAGAATCTCGTCAGAAACTTTTCTTCCGAAGATCCGGTTGCGGGGAAGCACCCGCCGCTTCCCGTTGCCGAACGGTGGTTTCCCAAGCCTGAAGTCCTCGAGAAAACTGCCGGCATGCACCGCTTCGTCTGGAACCTTGCCTGGGGTAGTTCGGGCGGTCCCGGTGCGGACGAAGACGCCGAAATGCGCAATCCCAGCGGGCCGAAGGCTGTGCCGGGAATCTACCAGGTCCGGCTGACGGTCGATGGAAAAACCCAAACTCAGTCGCTGACAGTCATCATGGACCCGCGCTCGCCCGCGACTCGCGATGTGCTCGCGCAGCAGTTGCAGTTGGGGCGACAGATGTTTGGCGAAACCATCGAAACGCGCCGCGCGCTGGCTGAGATCGCCTCGGTTCAGAAACAGCTTGCTGAGGTTCAACAGAAGGTGGGAACGCAAAGCTCAGCGCTCAAGTCGGCGCTGACGGAGGCTGAATCTGCAATCGGTAAGATTCTCACGAATAAGGAACACGCGACGAACGAGGGCCCAGGGCTGCAGGATGCGTATGCCGGTCTGGCATCGGATCTGCGAGCTGTCGAAAGCGGAGATCGTGTGGTGCCTTCGCAGGCGATCGCGGTTTACCAGGAGTCAAGCCAACAGGTAAAGTCACGCATCGTAGAGTGGGCCGGATTCAAGCAAACACGATTGGCGCAACTCAATCAGCAACTGCGTGAGGCGAACCTTGCTCCAATCGCGATCGCTGAGATTGAGGAGCAGGTGGAATTCCTGATGTCGCGCTAGACTGCGTGGGTTTGTGCGCAATGCGGGGCAAATCCCCGGACTTTAGTATTCAAAGACTCGCGATTATCATGTTATGCAAACGTGTAATGCGAAT
>DATFVD010000013.1:0-5990 GCA_035260505.1 Terriglobales bacterium | reverse complement strand
GGTCTAGATTTAGGAGCGTATTAGTCGATGAGTCATTTTTTGTCACTCGAGTTGCGATATGTTGGGAAAGTCTGGTCTTCCGTTCCGCCTGCTCGTAATCTTTGCCTGACCGTGCTGGTCTTCTGCATCGCCTTTCTGTCGCCTTCATTTGCACAGCAGCCCTTTACGACCAACCGAACTGATATCGGCCGTGGCGGCGCTAACACTCACGAAACATTGCTCACCCCTTCCAACGTCAATAAGAACAGCTTCGGCCGTCTCTTCAGCTTTCCCGTCGACTACGTCGTGATGGCTCAGCCCCTCTATGTGCCCAACGTGAACATCCCTGGCCAGGGCACTCACGAAGTCGTTTATGTCGTCACCGAAATGGATTCGGTCTACGCGATTGACGCCGACACCGGCGTCCAGCTCTGGCAGGCCAGTATGCTCAACGTCGGGGGCACGACGGCCAGTGGAGTATATCTCCCCTGCGGCAGCGGTCCCGGTTTTACCCAGGAAGGCATTACCTCGACTCCAGTTATCGATCTCGCCACGAATACCATGTACCTGGTGGCGAAGACTCTTCTCAACAACAAGGTCCGTCACCATCTTCATGCCCTCGACATCACGACCGGCAGCGAGCAACCGGGCAGCCCCGTCCTGATCACCGCCACCAGCACCAGCAATAAGGGACACATCACCGTATTCAATAGCCTCCACCAGAAAAATCGTCCCGGCCTCCTGTTGCTGAACGGTGTCCTTTATCTGGGCTTCGGCTCGAACTTTTGCAACGACGCCAACAGCGGCTGGGTCCTTTCCTACGACGCTACCAGTCTGTCGCAGCTCGCGGTTTTTAACACCTCACCCGACTACGGATTGACTTCCATTTGGCAGGCCGGCAACGGTCTCGCCGCCGACGCAGCCGGTAACATCTTCGTCGAAACCGGGGAATCCGGCGCCAACGGCTTTGATGTCCCAAACGGTGGCCAGACATACTGCAACAGCGTGGTGAAGCTTTCTCCTAATCTCACGGTCACGGACTATTTCACCCCGTGGAATGTGGCTTACCTCAACTCCCACGATTTTGACTTGAGTTCCACCGGTGTCCTCGTCCTTCCTGATCAGAGCGGCCCCTATCCCCATGAAATGATCGCCGGTGGCAAGCAGGGCGTCGTCTATGTTCTAAATCGCGACAACATGGGAATGTTTTCCACGAATGATAGTCAGGTCATTCAAGAATTCGCCCTTGAACCGGGTGTCGTCAGCGACGTTCTGCTCGCCTCTCCCGCGTACTGGAATAACACTGTGTACTTCGCCCCCAATGCCTCTCCGCTCATGGCTTTCCCGTTGTCCGGAGGCTTGCTCGGCACTCCGGTCAAAACCAGTGGAAAATATCCCGGGAGTCACTCGCCGTCCATCTCCGCCAATGGCAACAGCAACGGAGTTATGTGGGTCATCAATGGTCAACTCTCGGCGTTTGACGCCGTTTCTCTCAAACTGCTCTATACGACGGGTCAGGCACTTAATGGGCGCGATACGTTGCCGGCCGTCGGCCATTTTGTGACGCAGACCGTGGCCAATGGCAGAGTCTATGTCGGCACCCGAAATAGTCTCGAAGCCTACGGCCTGTTTCACGTCGTCTCCCTCACCGGAGGCAACGCTCAGACCGCTACCGTCGCCACCACGCTTGCCACGCCCCTCCGGGTACATGCCGCCAACCCATACACCGGACAACCCGACGTCGGTGCCGCCGTGAATTTTAGCGATGGCTGCAAACCCGGCACCACTGCGTGCGGCTCATTCAGTACCAACCCTGCCATCACCGACTCCAACGGCAACGCCTCCACGACCTACACCCTTCCGAAAAAGGCTGGTACCTACACCGTGACGATCTCCGGGAACGGCTTCGGTCCCACTACCGCCACCGCTACGGCTAAGCCCGCCGCCCCCGTAAAGATCATTGCCTACGGCGGGGCACGTCAGACCGGCGCCGCGGGTTCCAACCTTGCCCGTCCGATCAACGCCCAGGTACAGGACGTCTACACGAACGGCATCCCCGGTATCACCGTTACTTTCACCGCCAACAAGGGTGCCGTGCCCAACCCCTCTTCCGTGGTCACCAACTCTATCGGTGTGGCCGGCACGACTCTGCGGTTACCGACCACCGTCTCTACCGTGACCGTCACCGCCAGCTCGACCGGTTTGAACAACCTGAATATCATCGAGTATTCCGTTGCCGGACCCGCCGCCAACATCGCAATCACCGGCGGTAACAATCAGGTCGCCCCCGCCGGAACACAATTGCCCCAAGCTCTCACCACGCTAGTCACCGACCAGTATGGCAACCCTGTTCCAGGTGTCAATGTTGACTTTAACGACGGCGGTGCCGGTGGCACTTACACCTACTCCAACCCCAGAGTTACCGACAACACGGGAACGGCGACCCAGTTCTATACTCTTCCCCCGACTCCCGGAATCGTTACCATCAACGCGACCACCGCCGGAGTAGCCAACCCAGCCGTCTTCACTGAGACTGCTCAATAGCCTTGCGTGTGGGCGCGGACGGTGCGTGTGGCGTGGCCGCCCCGCCCGCGTACCGTGCGCTCGTTCCTCTATCAACCGCAGGCGCCGGTCTAACCCCCGCCGTGCCCCCTGTGTCCTGTGGTGTCCTGTGGTTTCCTTTGCCGCCCTCTGCAGCCAGACAAGTAACGCCACCACTGCACAAACCCCACCGACCAATTCTCGCGAATCGATTGACTTCCCCCGCATTTCGCGGGAAACTCCCCTCTGAGCCTGTTTTACGCCGCTTCATCGCAGGCTGCCGGAACAACATATGTTCCCGCATCCTATGTCCAGGTCCGAGTTCCGCCCTGACGAGTCGCATCCTGACCTGGCCCGTCTCCTTGAGGAGAACCTCCTCGCCGGTTTCCCACTCGACCTCGCTCTCGATCTAGTCCTCAACGAACTCGTAGTCCGCGCCGCCGAAGCCACTCGTGCCAGCGCCGCCGCCCTCGCCCTCACCCGCGGCGATGAAATGGTTTGCCGCGCCGCCACCGGACGCCTTGCCCCAGATCTCGGCGTCCCTCTCAACACCCGCGACGGTCTCTCCGGTGCCTGTCTTCAAACCCGTCAACCTCAGCTTTCCGTTGATACCGAGTTCGATCCTCGCGTCGATCCCGCCGTCTCCCGCCGTCTCGGTATCCGCTCCATCCTCGTCGTTCCCATCTTCGACAGGAACAATGCGCAGTTCACCGGAGTCCTCGAAGTCTTTTCGAGCTCCCCTGCTGCCTTCTCTAACTCCGACCAGAAACTGCTGGAGGGTTTCGCCGAGGAGTGCGCTCGCATCCGCCAAGGCGCCATCGAACTAGGTCGGCGCAAGCCCGCCGCCACGCTCGTTGCCCCCGAGCTCATCGCGCCCGATTCCGCACCGCACGCTTTCTCAGCAACAACTCCTCAGTCCGCTCGCCGCTCTCCTTACGAAGCCTGGACCCTCGTCCTCGGATCTCTAGCTATTCTCGTCACCATTGCCGTCAGCTTCCTGTTCGGCTCGCGCATCGGATGGTTGCGTCACACCTCGTCCCATGCCCAGACCTCTCAAACGATCCCGGGTGAGAGAAGCGCTTCCCAGGTGCGATCGAAGTCTTGCGTGGGGACAGCCGCCCCTGGCTGTTCAGCCGAGGAAACCTCGGCAGGCACCACTGCAGCCCATCGCGCAAATCCATCATCGTCAGGAAGAGTCTCCGCGAAAAAATCCACGCAGACTTCTCCAACTCTCGCCGCAGCCCGAGCCGAAGACGAACTAGTCGTCTACGAGAAAGGCAAAGTCGTCTTCCGCATGAGGCCCGCTCCCGCGAAGCCCGACCCGGTGAAGCTCGACCAAGCCAAGCGCGATTCCTCTCAACCCACTCCAATCCGACGAGACGGCGATGCCATCGTAGAAGCATCTTCAACAACCAAGCTCGCCGCAACAAAGACCACGGCAACGAAGAACGCGCCAACTAAGACCACCTCACCCAAGACGGCACGATCCCAGAGCGTCTGGATAGCTCCCGCGCAAGCCGAGAACCGCCTCGTCAGCCGCACCGAGCCGCAATATCCCCGCGAAGCTCTGTCCTCGCACCGCGCCGGTGACGTAGTCCTGGAAGTCCAGGTAGCCGAAGACGGTTCCGTCTCCAACATCCGCACCCTGAGCGGGGACCCGCTCCTGGCCGCCGCCGCCGCCGCCGCCGTCCGCAAATGGCGCTACCAACCCTACCGCCAACACGAGCACCCCGCCCAGTTCCAGACGGACGTAACCCTGAGCTTCAGCCTACCTAACTAAGTTCGCCTAGCCGATGTGCCGGCATTATTTTCCGCAGGGCGCGATTCGCCAAAATCACGCCGATTCACGCATGGCTAGCCGGTGCACGCCTGTTTGACATCGGTAACCCCGCAGAGTAGCGTTAGGTGCCTTTTCAACCAATCCACAAGCACAAGGAGAACAAAATGCGAGTGTCACTGCCGCTGTATGGTGTCCTGCTGTGTCTTTGTCTCGTTCCTATCGTCCGGGCGCAAGACGCGGTCAAAGTGGATCCCAACCATTACACCGTGCTGAGCGAAAACGACCAGGTAAGGATTTTGAAAGTGCACTACGGTCCGCACGAGAAGTCGGTCATGCACAGCCATCCCGCTACGGTTGCGGTGTTCCTCACCGACGGCAACGGGCAGTTCGGCTTTCCGGACGGAAAAAAAGAGAATTTTGCCGCCAAGGCAGGCGATGCGCAATATAGCGCGGCGGCGATCCACCTGCCGGAGAACACCGGCGACAAGGGGATGGATTTGATCGTAGTCGAGCTGAAGGCTCAGGCCGCCGCTCCAGCGAAAACTATGAAGTAAAATTCCGGCGAGGTGCCCCACTCATTCGCGTCTTTTGGGACTGGACACGTCTTTTGCGAATGAGTGGGCGGCTCTCACCCGCCTTATGAGAACGCCAATTCCTTAGCCCGCTGCACCGCCTTCACTACCGCCTTGATCAAAGTCACGCGCAGCTTGCCTTCTTCCAGTTCCATGATGCCGTCAATCGTACATCCCGCCGGAGTAGTCACAGCATCCTTCAACAGTGCCGGATGGTCCCCTGTCTCCAGCACCACCCGCGCCGCGCCCATGGTCGTTTGAGCCGCCAGCAGCGTCGCCACATCGCGCGGCAGCCCGACCTTCACTCCCGCCTCGGCCAGCGATTCCAAAATAATGTAGATATATGCCGGCCCGCTCGCCGACAATCCCGTGACCGCGTCCATATGTTTTTCGTCCACGATCACCGTGCGTCCCACCGCGTCGAAAAACTTCGTGGCCATTTCCAGATGCTGCTTCGTCGCAAATTTCCCCTTGCACAGCGCAGTCATTCCCGCACCCAGCACGCAAGGAGTATTCGGCATCGCGCGCACCACCGGCACTTCTTTCTCCAGCGCTCGCTCAATCATCTCCGTCGGAACCGATGCCGCCACCGAAATTACCAACTGCTTCGCATGGACGTGCGCCCGAATCTCCCGCGCAACGTCCGCCACCACTTGCGGCTTCACGCAAAGAAAAACAATGTCCGCGTCCTTCGCCGCCTCCGAGTTGTCGGTCCCCGCGTGCACCTTCAACTTCTCCTTCAGCATCCGCGCCCGCTCTGGATGCGCGACCGTTGCCCAGGTCTGCCCCGGCGAAAGCAATCCGTCCCGCAAAAAAGACTGCAGCAGAATCGATCCGATCTTCCCCGCGCCCAAAACCGCAACTTTCTTCTTCCCAGTCAAACTCCGTGCCATGCGAACTCCCCTCGACCAGCAGTAATAGAAGCCACTAGATTACACGACTGCGTGCAGTCCGCCCTCTGGTTGCGATCCCAAGGTTTGAATGCGTCAATGCCTCAATCCTTCAATGTCTCAATGTATTAATGTCCCACAATCTCCTGCGGCACCATCTTCAAGATCTCCCGCCCAATCGGCAACGATGCCGTCGCGGCGGGAGAAGGCACATTCAGCACATGCAAG
>DATFVD010000012.1:0-2525 GCA_035260505.1 Terriglobales bacterium | reverse complement strand
TGAACGTAGACGATCGCGGGATGCTCGGCCTTGCGCGGCAGGTTGTAGGGAACATAGACGAAGGCGGAGATGGTCCACTTGCCATCCTTACTGGGGTAATGAACAAGGTGAGGTTCGACCATGTCCTCGGAGCGCACTCCGCCTACGAGCGAATGCGTGAGTTGATGCGACTTGGCGTCGGCCGATTTTCCGTCAGCCAGGTTATAGACCCACAAATCGCCAGGAGCGGTCGGGCCGGTGTGGTAGTAGAGGAGGCGCGAATTGTCGCGAGTGAATGGCGATGGCCTGCCCGCGGCAAAGTTCACGCCTTTCGGCAAGGGCAGAGCGTGAGCTTTTCCGGATGCTACGTCGTACAAGTAGATGTCGGTGTTGCCATCGACGTTCGCGTTGTAAGTGAGAAACTTGCCGTCGGGAGAAAAGCTCTCGCCGGAAATTTCCCACTTGTCCTGCGTGATCCAGTGGATTTTCTTGCTCGCGATGTCGAGCAAGCCGACGTTGTCGTATCCATCGCCTGCGTTGGAGGTAATCAGAACACTTTTGCCGTCGGGCGAAACGTCGTTGGCGGAGTAAGTGCGTTCGCCGTCATGCGGCGTCAGCAGCGTGCTTTGCGCAGTCATGACGTCTACCAGAAATACATTCGAATCCGTCCCTTTCGATTGCTCTTGCGTGTAGACGATGAACTTCGCGTCCTTCGACCAGATCGGTGCTACGTTCATGCGGTCCTTGGCGGTTCCGGTGGTCAGGTGCTTGACCGCGCGCAAGACCGTGTCGTAGACGTCGATCTCGAACACTGAAGACGTCTTCGGTTTGACCATGTAGGCGAGATAGCGACTGTCGGGCGACCACGCGGGACTCTCCTCTGCGATCTCGCGCGTGTTGGTGAGGTTCACGACTTGTCCGGTTTTCGGCGACACGAGAAAAATGTCCCACTGCTCGTCGCCGTCATAGTCGGACATATAGGCGATCCACTTGCCGTCCGGCGACCAGGTTGGGCTGGTTTGGCGCTGATCGCTGACCGTGAGTTGCATTGGCCATCCACCGTCGGACGCGACGAGCCACAGATTATTGCGGCCGCTCAGGTTGCTGACGAAGGCGACGGTCGTTCCATTGGGAGACCAGCCATCCGGCGACCAGGTCGAACCGCCGACCTGGCGCGTCATGTAGAGCTTCTCGATGGAGAGACTCTTCTCCACGCGGGCGTCGGGCTTGGAGGTAATCTGTTTTGGGTCGGTGACGGCCTGCGGTGCGGGGAGAGTCTGGGATGTGGCGAGGACAGTCATTGTTATTACTACGACGATAACAAACAGGCTAAGAATGCGCATGGTTGCCTCGAGTGGGAGTAGTGAACAGGGAAAGTCTATCAGTGTCGATGCTAGTGGAGCGCCGGGCGTCCCCGCCCGGCCACTTCGGGCTGGACGGGCGGACGCCCGTCGCTCCATTAGCGAAAGCAACCGGGCCTTACTCGCGGTCAGTAGTAATGCTCGGGAGGGCCCTTGTACTCCTGGAGAGCGTTGCCACCGTCAATGACCAGCAGTTGTCCGGTGATGTAGGAGGCAGATTCAGAAGCAAGAAACACGATGGCAGCGGCGATTTCGTCGGGGCGGCCGGGACGGCCGACAGGAGTATTTTTGCCAGCAATGAGTTCAGGTCCGGTAGAGGATGCGGTTTCGATCCAGCCGGGAGCCACGGCGTTCACCGTGATTCCCTGGCGTGCAACCTCCAGGGCAAGGCTGCGACCAAGCCCGACCATGGCCGCCTTGGCGGCGCTGTAGGCGGTTTCGCGCGGATTGCTGACGACGGGCCCCGTGGTGGAAGAAACATTCACGATCCGTCCGTAGTTCGCCTTCAGCATGAAAGGCAGAACGGATTTCGTGACATTGAAAGCGGTCTTGAGGTTGATTGCGATGCCGTAATCCCAGTCCTTTTCGGAAAGCTCGGCCAGAGGTAACGCGGTCGTCGCAGTCGGACCGCCGATCTGAGTCATGCCGGCATTGTTGACGAGGATGTCGATGCGGCCAAAACGGGTGAAGACTTCCTGAACCAGCACCTGAGTGCGCGCGAGATCGCACAGGTCAGCGTGGAAGGCAAAGACATCGGCGCCTTCCGCGGCGAGTTCGCGGGCGCGCTCTTCGATTCTATCGGTGGTGGAAGTGATTGCGATTTTCGATCCTTGTTGTGCCAGCAAACGAGCGGTTGCGAAGCCTATCCCATGCGGGCTGCCTGCGCCCGTGATGAGCGCCACTTTTCCGGAAAAGTTCATCGATTCGATTTCACCTGTTTCGGATTATGAAGGTCTTTGCAATGTCCTGTGTCGAACAGAGTCAACGTAAGAACTCAAGTTAAGAAGATAGCAAAGAGAGCTATTTCGTGAGGGCCGCGGTCCAGTTCGTGACCAGAACGAGCGGGGTGGAGACGCTTTCCGGATACGTGGCGAAGACAAAGCGCTGGCCGTCCGGGGTTGGGTCGTAGGGGGTTCCAAGCGGAGCGGTATAGCTGATCTGGAACAGCGCGCGCACCTGGTCCAA
>DATFVD010000011.1:0-8723 GCA_035260505.1 Terriglobales bacterium | reverse complement strand
GTGCTGGTTGCCGATGCGACACAGGAAGATTTCTATCTTGAAGCCGTGCCCAACGTTCGCTCCGAACTGGCAATCCCGCTGATCGTTAAGAACCGGGTGATCGGCGTGATCGACATTGAGGCGCGCGAAAAGAGTTACTTTACCGAAGAGCACAAACGGCTGCTGACGTTGATTGCGTCCCGCATGGCCGTCGGCATCGAGAACGCGCGACTGCACACGCGCACCACGCGTCAGGCTCGAACCCTGCTGCTGCTGAATGAGATTGCGCGCGAACTCACTTCAATTCTGAACTTGGACGAGCTCCTTAGACGCATCGCTGAGTTGCTCAACCGCCTGATCGACTACCAGATGTTCAGCATCCTACTGGTGGATCCGACGGGAGAAAAGTTGCAGCACCGGTTCTCGCAGCGCTTCGAGGAGCGGCTGCATCTGAAGCATGATATCCCGATGGGCCGCGGAGTCGTGGGATTTGCCGCGCAGGCGAAGGAAGCCGTCCTGGTTCCGGACATTGCGAAGAGTGACCGCTACATCGCGGTGAATCCGGAAACACGCTCGGAACTGGCGGTTCCGCTGATCTACCAGGAGAAAGTAATCGGAGTTCTCGACCTCGAGCATACGCGCCGCGGCTATTTCACCGAGGACCACAAGCGCACCCTGACCACGCTGGCAGCGCAGCTTGCCATTGCCATTGAAAACGCGCGTCTGTACGAGCAGATTGCCCGTCAAGAGCAGCGCCTGGAGCGCGATTTGGCATTGGCGCGCGAACTTCAGTTTCGCTTGCTTCCGCATTCGCTTCCAAAAATGCAGTATCTCGACGTCGAGGCGAAATTTGTTCCAGCCCGCGCAATCGGCGGCGATCTCTATGACTTCGTTCCGTATTCGTTATCGCGCCTGGGGATGGCGATTGGAGACGTAAGCGGCAAAGGTGCGCCTGCTGCCATTTATGCCGCGCTGGTCAGTGGCATTCTGCGTTCCCATGCACCGATTGAGCCGGGCCCCGCGGAGATGCTTTCTGCGGTAAACCTGTCGCTGGCCGAACGCAGGATTGCGGCGCAATTTGTGTCGATCATCTACGCGGTGTGGGACGACGAGCAGCGGACACTGCTGGTGGCGAATTCAGGCTTGCCACGTCCCATCTATTGTCATGACGGCAAGATTGAGTTTATCGAAGCGACCGGGCTCCCGCTGGGACTCTTCGACGAAGCCGATTACGACGAATTGAGTTTCAAGGCCAAGCCCGGCGATCTGTTCGTGTTCTACAGTGACGGTATTCTGGACGCGCGCAACCGCGACGGTCACTCTTTTGGGCCGGAGCGTGTGGCGGCGATCGTCGCCGGCTGCGCCACCAAGACGGCAGGGTGTGTAGTGACCGAGATATTCAAGGCGGTGACCGAGCACGCCGCCGGTGTCGACACGTTCGACGATCAGACTGTGGTCGCTATCAAAGTGAAAGCCGGGCCGGGCAAACGCAAGTGAAGCGCGCTCGCGAATCGGCAAAATTACGTCCCCCCGCGTTTGGATATGATGGCGCGACTTCGGGAGTGCGCTCCTCCGCACTCTACTGCGAGTCGGTGCCGCTTGAAAGCCTGGCCGCTCGCTACGGAACTCCGCTGTACGTCTATTCCGCAGCGATGATTCGTGCACGAGTAAGGGCCTTCGCCGACGCGTTTCGCTCCATCCCTAACACGCTATGCTATTCGGTCAAGGCCAATTCGACGCTGGCAATTGTGCGACTGGTAGCCGGTGAGGGTGCCGGCTTCGACGTAGTTTCTGGCGGAGAATTGCAACGGGTTCTGCGCGTCGGCCGGAAGAATGCGAGCAAGGTCGTTTTCTCGGGCGTGGGCAAGACCGCCGCGGAAATGGAACTCGCCCTCCGCTCGGGGATATTGCTGTTCAACATTGAAAGCGCTTCGGAGTTGAATTTGCTTTCCGCAACCGCCGCACGATTGAAGAAACGGGCGACGGTGGCCGTGCGAGTGAATCCGGACGTCTCAGCGAAAACTCACCCGTACATTTCAACGGGACTGCATCAACATAAGTTCGGTGTGCCGATTCCAGAGGCGCTGACGCTATACACTCAGGCCGCGAAGCAACCTTATCTGACCGTGGCGGGCGTGAGCGTTCACATCGGGTCGCAGATCACCGATGTTGGTTCCTTTCAAGCCGCGCTCGAACGCGTGGCCGATCTGGTTCGCGTGCTGCGTGGCCAGGGCCACGACATTCGCTATATCGACGCCGGCGGGGGCTTGGGAATCTCTTATGAACATGCGCAGAAGAATTTCGAAAAGCAAATTTCAGCGTACGCGAAGGCGGTACTTGGCCCATTGCGCGGCCTGAAGCTGCATTTGCTGCTCGAGCCCGGACGCTCCATCGTGGGACCGGCGGGCGTGCTGGTGACGCGCGTCCTCTACCGGAAAACGAATAATCGCAAACGCTTCCTGATCGTCGACGCGGCGATGAACGATCTGCTGCGCCCATCTCTGTACGGCGCGTATCACGAGATTGTTCCGGTAAGCGGCAAGTCGCGCGAAATTGAAATCACTGACGTGGTCGGCCCCATCTGCGAGACAGGCGACTTTTTCGCGAGGGATAGAAGACTTCCAATGGCCAGCGAGGGAGATCTGCTGGCCATTCTGGACGTGGGCGCGTATGGTTCGGTGCTGGGATCGAACTACAACACGCGCGGCCGGGCGGCGGAAGTGCTGGTGGATGGCGCGCGGGCGAGAATGATACGGCGACGAGAGAGCCTGGCCGATCAACTGAGAACGGAAGTGTCCTGAATGGATATCCAAACCGATGGCATAAAGAGAAAGCGCTTTCTATGGGGCGTGGGCCTCGCTTGGACTCCGTTTCTCTTTCTCATCATTCCCCTCTTCAGCGCGTTCTGCGGAATCGCCCGGGAGAAGGCAACCGGTATGGCAGTGCTCGGTGGCGCCTTGGTGGAGTTCTTCTCCACTTTCGGACTGGCTGCCACCTTGGTATTCGAAGTGGCGGCCATCATCCTACTGCTGCGTACATTCTCAGGAGGCCGCCCGGGGCGTGCGCTCTTCTCGGTGATCTCCATCTGTTGTAGCGGATTCATGCTGACTATCCTGGGCCTTTTTCTATGGTTGTTCGTTTTCCGGTCCCATCCTTGATTAGTGTGGCTATTGGCATTGGTTAGGGAATGGTGCCGGCCTCATGAGTCAGTTTGCCCCCGACCCAGGTTTTGAGCACCTTGACATCGCGGATCTTAACCGGATCGATACTGAGCACGTCGTCACTAAGCAAGACCAAGTCGGCCAGTTTCCCCGGAGTGATCGAACCTTTTTCGTTCTCCTGAAATTCCGCATAGGCCGAACCCATGGTGTAGGCTTCAACCGCTTCTTTAATAGTCAACTTCTGCTCAGGAAACCATCCCTTCGGATTCTTGCCATCGAGCGTCGCGCGCGTTGTTGCCGCGTAGAGCGTGAGCATGGGATTGAGCGGCGCGACATTCCAGTCCGTGCCCAATGCGAGGCGAACGCCGTGATCGAGGAACGTGCGAAAGGCGTAAGTGCGGCTGGAGCGGTCGTGTCCGATGCGACGCTCAGCCCAGCGGCCGTCGTCAATGGCGTGGTAGGGCTGCACGGACGCGATCACGTGCAGTTGAGAGAAGCGGTCGAAGTCTTTGGCGGCCATATGTTGCGCGTGCTCGATGCGCCAGCGACGATCACGGCTGCCATGGGCCTTTTCGATCTCGGTATAAATGTCGAGGATCGCCGAAATTCCAGCGTCTCCGATGGCGTGGGCGCAGATCTGCATTCCCGCGGCATCCGCCCGCATCATGCGATCCCGCATCAGCGAGATTGGATGCATCTCATCAGAGAGCAGGCCGCGGTTGTCAGGCTGATCCGAGAAGGGTTCAAAGAAATACGCCGTGGCCGAGCCGAGCGAGCCATCGGCATAGGCCTTCACCCCTCCGATTCGCAGATATGGGCCGCCAAACGCCCGCCGGACGCCGATCTTCACCTGGTCGTCCACCTGCGTGATCAGCGGTGCAGCATAGATGCGCGTGGTCAGGTTGCCTTCGTCAAGCAACTCTGAGTAGATTGCAATGTCGGCGTAATCGGGGTTCATGTTCTGTACGCTGGTCACGCCGAGCGAGGCGGCATGCTCGAGCGCGCGCTCAATCGCGTGGCGCCGCTGAGCGTGGCTGGGAGGTGGAACCACTTTGAACAGCAGATCCATTGCCGCGTCCTTCAGTGCGCCCGTCGGATTTCCTTGTCGATCGCGTACGATCACTCCGCCCGCAGGATCCGGCGTTTGGGCGGTGATGCCCGCCAGCTTTAAGGCGAACGAGTTCGCCAGAGTCATGTGTCCGTCGTAGCGATTGACGGCCACCGGGGTTTCAGGTGTCGCCGGATCGATCAGTTCCCTGCCCGGTAATTCCGCTGGACTCCACTTCGTTTCATCCCAATCGCCGCCGAGCACCCATTCGTCGTGTGCGGTTTTCGCGGCACGCTCACCTATGCGGCGGGCAAATTCCTGCGGCGTGGCGGCATCGTTGAGTTGAACATTATCAAGTTGCGACCCGCCATCCATGAAGTGCACGTGAGCGTCGTTGAAGCCCGGCAGGAGCCGCTTCCGGCCCGCATCGACCAGGCGAGTGTGGGACCCGCGCCATGCATCCACCTGCTGGCTCGATCCGACGGCAACAATGCGGTCCCCGAGAATAGCAACCGCCTCAGCCTCGGGTCGCGAAGGATCGACGGTCCAGACGCGCACGTTCTGGATGATGAGGTCGGCTGCTGGCTTGGTTTGCGCGAAGACGCACCATGAGCAACCCAGAACAATCGCAACTTGCAAGAAACAGCGTCGCATTCTATCTCCCGCTAAATTCTGGTTCGATCAAGACGCGAAATTCCTGAGACCTGACACCTGACACCTGAAACCTGGCACCTGTCCTCACCGCTCTCCCCACTTGAGCTTGGTGGCAAGCACTTCGAAAAATGTTTTCTTAAACCGTAGAAGCCTGGCCGAGTGTTCCGCCTTAACGCAGCGCACCGTGTCGCCGTCCCGCACCGGCATGCCGATCTGTCCATCGAGACTTAGATACGCTTCTTCCTGTCCGGTCAGGACCTGAATTTTGATCTCGACCGTATCGCGCACTACTACCGGACGGTGAGTCAATCCGTGGGGCGAGACCGGCGTAATGACGAAGGCATCTACATCCGGTTCGAGGATCGGCCCACCCGCTCCGAGAGAATATGCGGTAGAACCGGTCGGCGTCGCGACAATCAAGCCATCGGCTTTGTAACTGGAAACGAACTCCGAGTCCACGAAAAGCTCGAAGTGATTCAAGCGCGCGATCGCGCTCTTGCTCACCACAAGTTCGTTCAAGGCAGTGTGAGTCACCACAATCCCGCCGCCCCGAAGCAGTGAGCAACTCAGCATGGAGCGGTCATCAATGATGTACTTCCCTTTCTCGATCGCGTCCAAAGCGGGATACAGATTGGCCAGCGGAAGTTCGGTCATGAAGCCGAGCGTGCCGAGATTGACGCCGAGGATCAGGGTTCCGGCTTTCGCAACCGCGCGCGCCGCCGAAAGCAGCGTACCGTCGCCGCCGAGCACCAGAGCCAGATCCGGCGACCGCGCGGCCAGTTCGCTCCGCGGCACCACCTTCGACGCCGAGAAGTAGGCGGCGCTTTCCTGGTCCACTACCACTGCATAGTTTTGCCGTTGCAGCCATTCTTCGAGCGCCGGCAGTGCTTTCGATAGCTCGGGACGGTCCGGCTTAGAAATGATGGCAACGACTTTCTGGCGGCTTAAGCTTTGGGGAGACTCGGGCATATCTTCTGGTTTCGATTCTGACATCATGCTGACATCGGACTTCCGATTGTACAGAATCACCCGATGGCAGGCGGCGAAAACTCTGCGTGCAGCAGGAATTCGCGATTGCCTTCGCCACCAAGGATTGGAGACTCAATCCATTCGGCACGCGTGCATCCAAGTGCTTCGAGCGACGCTTCTACCCTGGCCACCGCTGCTCGCTGGGCCGATTCGTCACGCACGATTCCGCCTTTACCGACCAGTTCCCTGCCCGCTTCGAACTGCGGTTTTACCAGCACCACAATCTGGCAATGCAAATTGCGAGTCAGGCTCGCGAAAGATGAAGCTGCGCCAATCACAGCCGGTAGCACGAGCGTGGCAGAAATAAATGAGACATCCATGGCAATGAAGTCAACCGGTTCGCCGATGTCGTCGGGCGCGAGATAGCGGGCGTTGGTTTTCTCCAGAAGGCGCATGCGCGGATCATTGCGCAGCCCGAAATCCATCTGGCCATATCCGGTGTCGATCGCAATTACTCTGACAGCGCCGTGCTGCAGCATGCAGTCGCTGAAGCCTCCCGTCGAAGCGCCGACGTCGAGACAAACTTTGTCACGCAGATCGATTTGCCAATGCTCAAGAGCCCTCTCCAACTTGAGTCCGCCACGGCTCACGTAGCGAAGATCCTCGCCCAGCAGTCGCAGTGTCGATTCGGAGTCGATCGACGCGCCCGCCTTCTCGATCTTCTGCTCGTTGACAAGAACTTTTCCAGCCAGGATGAGAGCTTGCGCGCGTTCACGCGAAGGCGTCAGCCCACGGTCCACGAGCAGTTTGTCGAGACGTGTCTTCACCGGGATGAATACTTCATTCGCTCTGTGTGGGACGGGGCTTGCCGCCTCTTGCTGGTACCGGCACCGCTCGCTGCCGGGAGACGCGGCAAGGCGCGTCTCTACGAAAGACCCATCAAAGCGTGCGTCGGTGCAATACAGCAAGCACCCTAGGCTGTGCAGATTGTTGAAAGTGTTTCGTTAACAGGAGGTTACAGGAATAAGCTGCCGCTTTTCCACAAACTTTTCCTCAGCGGTGTTGAAAAGTGCGGAAGATCATCGGGTAGACAGAGCAGTTCTGGAACTCAGATGACCCGATCACCCGATGAGTTCTCAGCCCGCAACTTCTTCCAGAGTCTTCTGATCGATATCGAAGTTGGCATGGACGTTCTGCACATCGTCGTTATCTTCGAGCGCTTCCATCAGGCGGATCATCTGCGCCGCCTGCTGCCCTTCCAGCTTGATGTAGGTATCCGGAACCATACTCACACTCGAGGAGACGGGCGTAATGCCAGCCCTCTTCACGGCTTCGAGCACACCTTCATAGGCGGAAGGCGCCGTGAGGATTTCCCAGTTCTCGCCATCATCCTTCAAATCTTCACCGCCCGCTTCCAGAATAATGTTCATCAGATCATCTTCCTTGGCCGCCGACTTGGGAATAATGATGTCGCCCTTCTTGTGGAACATATACGCGACGGCGCCAGCTGCAGCCATGTTGCCATTATTCTTCCCGAACACGTGCCGGATTTCGCTCACCGTGCGATTACGGTTGTCGGTCGAAATCTCCGCCAGCAAAGCAACGCCGCCCGGACCGTAGCCCTCAAGCACAAATTCCTCGTAGGTTGCCCCCGGCAGTTCGCCGGTGCCGCGCTGGATGGCGCGCTTGATGTTGTCGGCCGGCATGTTCTCAGACTTCGCCGCCAGGATCGCCGTGCGCAGCCGAGGATTCATGTCAGGATCGCCGCCCGACTTCGCCGCCATCGCGATTT
Source organism: Terriglobales bacterium (assembly GCA_035260505.1). Classification (GTDB taxonomy): domain Bacteria; phylum Acidobacteriota; class Terriglobia; order Terriglobales; family Acidobacteriaceae; genus Acidiflorens. The sequence continues at coordinate 1,120 of DATFVD010000011.1, read as the reverse complement.
CCTTGATGAGACGGGTGAAGATCTTGCCGCGCTTAGCGTCGAGCGCGCCCTTCTTGTGCTTGATTGTTGCCCATTTCGAATGGCCGGACATAGCGATACCTCGTGTCTGTAAAACTAGAACTTGATTGCGCTGATTCTCGGAATTATGGATCCGCCCGCGGAGGAAATCACAGATCAGCCTCGACGTAAAAACGTTCAGGCGAATGCAAATTATAGCATGAGTGCGAGACCCGCCCGTGCGACAGGGGCGGTTGTCTTCAATCAAAAAGCTCGCTGTGCGAACCTAGGCGAACAAGTTGCAGGACGTCAGTATCAGGCGTGCGGTAGATCAGCAGCAAATCAGGCTTAAGGTGGCACTCCCGGTGGTCACGCCACTCTCCCATATGTGGATGGTCGCGATTTCTCTCCGATAGCGGCTTGTCCTCGGCCAGCAGAGAGACAACCAAGGTCAACACGGCTTCCAGTTCGCGCCGGTGGTAGCCTCTCTTTTCGCGCTTGAAATCGCGACGGAAGGCATTGGTTCGCTCAATCGTCCGCATTCAAATCGGCCAGTAAATTGGAGACCTTGCGGAACGAAGGCAACCCGCCATTGCGCGCCTCCTGCATCGCCGCGGCCGTCGCGGCATTGGGAGTTCTAACTTCGAAGGGCAAGGACTTCTCGGTCGCCACGCGAGTCAGCAGAACGCGAACTGCGTCGGAAACGGAAAGGCCCATGGCGGCAAGTGCCTTAGCCGCTCTTGCTTTGGTCCGTTTGTCGATGCGAACGTGAACCATCTCTGTCGTTGCCATATTTCACCTGAGTTACATTGTATCTCATCAAAAATGGATGGTCAAACCCGCTAGTGGCGAAGCTCATTCATCGCATAGAAAATGGAAAAGACGGGCCGCATTGCGCAGCCCGTCTTTGGTTTTCCACTATGCTTCTCCTCCCGCCGCCGCGACGAAGAGGACACTTTGCGAAGAAGGCTCCTACGGCAAAGCCGGCAGCACCTCAGTCTTCTCGACCTGTACCGACTTCAATGCACTCGGACTGACTCCGAGCGCGTGCAGAATACTGGGTGCGACTTGCGCGGTGGAGACGAGAGTCTTCAGCACACTGGACTTGAACGCCGGGTTGGAG
>DATFVD010000010.1:0-11030 GCA_035260505.1 Terriglobales bacterium | reverse complement strand
TTCAACTGTCAAGCAAATCAAGGGCCAACTCCTTATAATCTGCTAACGTTCGGGTTGCTGCCCCGTCTATTTCCGTGCAAGGCAAGATCGAAGAATTGGACCACTTGTAGGGGACAGAGACAGACAATGCCGGCCGATTCTTACGCAGTAGCAATTCCGGTTGGCGGCAATTCCCGCCTAAGGCGGGCGGCACAGGGCAGCGGCAACCAGAACCCCACCGTGAGGGGCTCCTTGGCAGCGCAGAGCAACCGTATTGACGACACGAGTCTGATCCGCGAGGCGCAGCAGGGAAACCGCGCTGCCTTCGAGGTATTGGTGCGTCACTACGATCAGTCGGTCCTGCGGCTGGCGCTGCACCTGACGGGATCGGAGTCGGACGCCCAGGACGTCTATCAGGAGGCCTTCCTCAAGGCTTACAAGAATCTGGGCAGCTTCCGCTTTGAATGTTCTTTCTACACCTGGATCTACCGCATCGTTACGAACCTCTGCCTCGATCATCTGCGGAAACGGAATGTGCGCAAGGAGGACGCACCGGTTGCGGTCGACTCCTCGGGCGAAGAGTACAGCCGGTTGGAACAGTTTCCCGACGGGCGCTCGGGGGCCAATCCGGAACGCGATCTGATGCGGAGGGAACTTGGACGGAAGATTGGATCGGCCTTGGCGGTTCTCACGCCTCGCGAGCGGATGGTCTTCGAGTTGAAGCACTATCACGGGCTGAAGTTGCGCACGGTGGGCGAGATGCTGAATACGACGGAAGAGACGGCGAAAAATACGTTGTTTCGCGCGACGCAAAAACTGCGCAGCGCGCTGGCGGAGATGCGATGAGCTTGGACTTTGGACTCAGCCTTGGTCTCTCTGCGAAGGGATACGAAAATGAAATGTGATTGGGTGCGGCAAAACGTTTTGTTCTATGTGTACAACGAACTGGAGGACGATGCCCGCTACGAGGTAGAGCAGCATCTGGCACGATGTTCGGAATGCGCCACCGAATTGAAAGCGGCACGCAAGCTCCACGCGGCGCTTTCGGAAATGCCGGTGGCAGAGCCGACTCCGAACCTGCTGGCGGCATCGCGGATGCGTCTGCAGGAAGCGCTGGAAACCACGCAGCCGGGAGGGTTCTGGCAGCGTGTGATTTTTGAACCGGGAACGTGGCTGCGGCAGATCCGGATGGCGCCGGCTCTGGCGGCGGTTATATTTATCGTGGGATTTGGCGGAGGCATTGGGGCCACGTACAACTTTGTGGCGAATCGCGCTCCGATCATTGACGTCGTGAATGACGAGCATTCCAAGACCCCCACTGCTGAAGCTTCGATCGCGGGCATCCGGTCGGTGACCCAGGAACCAGGTTCGAATCAGGTGAGCATCAAGTACGACACGGTTTTGACCCAGGAAGCGCAGGGGTCGCTGAACGACCAACGGATCCAGCAATTGCTTCTGTTTGCAGCGCGCAACAATTACAACTCGGGAGTGCGGATGGACTCGGTGGATGTGCTGACGCAGGCGCCTAACGATACGCGGGTGCGGGAAGCACTGATGTATGCGTTGCAGAACGATACCAATCCGGGTGTGCGTTTGAAGGCTCTGGATGGACTGAGTGGCTTCGTGCGGCAGGATGCGCGAGTCAGGGACGGAGTTTTGCGGGCGCTGATCAGCGACACGAACTCCGGCGTTCGGATGCAGGCCTTGCGACTGGTGGAGCCGATGAAAACGGACAGTAATGTGCGTTCGGTGCTGACCAAACTGGCGCAAGCGGACCAGAATGTCTCGATTCGCTCGCAGGCTCGTACGATGCTGTCCCAGATGCCGGAGATGGACTAGAACGGTCGTTGGTCGATAGTCGCTGGTCGTTGGCAAACACATACGCGGCGAATGCCGAACGACTAACGACCAGCGACCAGCGACTATCGACTTATTAGACGAGGAGAACAATCATTGAGACTTGCAATTAAACTCGCCGGCGTTGCGGTTATTGTGGCCACGCTGGCATCTCTGGCTTTGTGCCAGGAAGGCCGGATATATCGCGAAGGCAGCAACTGGGTCCAGGAGGTGACTGGAGACTTGGGTGCGGCGAGGAATCTGCGGGTGAAGTTGGCCGCAGGCTCGGTAAAGGTTCAAGGTGGATCGCAGGCAGGGATCACATACACCATTCATCGTAAAGCTTATACATCTTCAGAACAGCAGGCCCGGCGCGCCTTTGAGTCGCACAGGGTCAGCACGTCTGTAAAGGGAGAGACGGCGTGGATCGTGGCGGAATCGTCAGGCGGAGGGGATCATAAGAGCGCCGATGATTTTGTCATCAATGTGCCGCGAAACCTGGAATCCGCCAAGATCGAGACCGGGTGCGGCAGCGCCAGCGCGACCGGGATTGCCGGACGTGTCGACCTCGAGAGTGGTGGTGGAAATATTCACCTGGATGATATCGGCGGCGAGGTCACGGCGCAAACCGGCGGGGGCACGATTGAGGTCGGCAGCGTGGGAAGCGACGTGACACTGCAGACGGGCGGAGGAAATATCAAGATTGCATCCGCCAAGGGCGAGATCAAGGCGGAAAGTGGAGGGGGAAACGTAATCGTTCTTTCCGGGCTCCAAGGCGCGGTGCTGGAGACGGGCGGGGGTAGTATTCGCGTGGACAAATGTAGTGGGACAGTGAAAGCGACGACCGGCGGTGGGAGTGTGGAACTGGGCGAGATCGGAGGGCCGGCGGAAATTGAGACGGGCGCGGGCAGCATTCGGCTGGCTTCCTCGAAAGGACGGGTGCAGGCCCAGACCGGCGGCGGCAGTATCCAGTTGGATGGAGCCACGTCAGTAAAGGCGGAAACTGCGGCTGGGGGAATCGTTGTGAAGCTGCTCTCCTCGGCTGGGGCTGGCGGCCATACCAATTCCATGCTTGAAACCTCGGCCGGCGACATCACCGTTTATCTCGCGAATGATCTGGCGATCTCCATTCGGGCGGAGATCGAAATGGGCAATGGCCATAGCATCCGGAGCGACTTCTCTGACATTCGCGTCTCCAGTGAAGGCGGCGAGGGGTGGCCGAAAACGGTGACTGCGGAAGGTCAGCTCAATGGCGGCGGACCTGTGCTGAAGGTCCGGACGAATTCCGGGAATGTCAACTTCCGGCGCGCCAGTCGGTAGGAGCGGTCGTTCGTCGGTGGTCGTTGGTCGTCAGTGGTTCGCGATTCTGTGCCGGACTGCAAGAGTTTGCTAGCGACCAATGACTAACGACCAACGACCAACGACAGGAACTCTTATTCGGGGGGATTATGATCCATCGCTTCCTCTTATTCATGTTTCTTTTCTCCCAGGTAATTTCCCCGGTCGCTAGCGCGCAGCCGGCGGAGCGGGACTACGATCACACGGGCGAAAACTGGGATTGGAGTCTTGACGCAGACGAGGGCGGCGGCGGATCGTCGTATCTCGGAGTCGACATTGCCGACGTTTCTCCGGAGCGGTTGGGAGAATTGAAGCTCAAGGAAGAACACGGCGCGGAAGTCACCATGGTCGACCAGGACGCTCCCGCAGGAAAAGCCGGGCTGCATGAGCATGACGTAGTCGTGAGCCTGAATGGTACGGCGGTGGAAAGTGCGGCCCAGTTGCGCCGGATGATTAAAGAAATCCCGGCAGGCCGCATGGTGACGCTCGGCATTAGCCGCGACGGTCAACCACTGACGATTAAGCTGCAACTCGCCGACCGGCGTAAGTCGATGGCGTGGGAACCGAAGGTTAATGTTGAGATGCCGCAGATGCCGCAGATGCCCACGATGCCGGACTTCGACATCCCTGTCTCGGTGGTCGTCGTCCACCAGTCGGCACGCAGCGGGCTGACGGTAGAAAACATAACTCCCCAACTGGGCGAGTTTTTTGGAATCAAAGGCGGGAATGGCGTACTGGTGCGCTCTGTGGAAAAAGGCAGTCGGGGGGAAAAGGCTGGATTCCGTGCCGGAGATGTGGTGGTCAAGGTCAACAATCATCCAGTCCACGATACGTCGGACTTCACGCATGCTCTGCGGTCATCGTCGGGCGCCGCCGTAGCCGTGACCGTGATGCGCGAGAAGAAAGAACAGAATCTCACTCTGACTCTTCCGGAGAAGAAGGATTCGGGCCGACTGCTGGAAGATAGCTTTGATATTCCGGCTTTCACGGCAGATACACGGCAGGCAATCAATCGCGCCACAGGTGAGATCGCTCACGCGGTGAGTCCGGCCGTCATCGAGAAAATGCAGCAGGCATTGCGCTCGAGAGGCATCGACTTGAGCGACATCGATAACAGGCTCAAGGAACTACAGCAAAGAATGCAAGAACGACAGCAGGATATGCAGAAACACCAGCGGAAGCTGCTCCACGAGTTATACGGAGACTGGGCCGAGATCTAACATAGCCCCAGCGGGCAGTTGGTAGGTTACCAAAGTCACCGGCGCTCGAATGGGCCCTTAAGGCTGCGCATGTCGGGTTTCGCCCTGGGGATGGCCAGATTCCACGCGTCGACTACCCACTGGTTACCTGTCACGGTGAAGAAAGTCCCGATAAGCTGTTACCGCGATGGCTTTCCGCGCCCTTTTGTTTTCAAAAAGCTCCGAGACCAGTGCCGCCATGGCGGCGGCCTGCAAGAGTACAGGAATCCGCGCGGAAGTCTATTCTGACATCTTTACAGCCATTGAAAAAGGGAAGACGCAGACCTTTTCGTGCGTGATCTTGGACTGGGCCGACCAGCCGGAGGCGAGCTTCCTCCTGAAGCGTGCTCACGAGTCGGTGCCCAACCGGGACACGGTGACCGTCGCCATCGTCGACAACGAACCCACACATGCGGAAATGCGCGACAACCGCCTCAACTTTCTGATCTATCGTCCAATCTCCGCCGATGAAGCCAATGCTGTGCTGGCGAAGGCCTGTGAGCAGATGCAACCGTTGAGTGCGGAAGATGCTGCGGAATTGCCAGCACAAGCCGGCGCAAGCAGCGAAGGCGCCAATGCTGTTTCTGTTGCCGGCAATGCGGAGCCCGATCCGGAGGATTCGACAGCCGGGTTTCCCGAAGCGGACGACGCAGAGGACTACGGGGACCGCGAAATCGCGCGCGCCGAATATGTAGAGGAGTCTCGCCGCGGCCACGCGATAGGGTTGCGCGGAGCTTGCGCCGCGGTACTCATTGTTGCGGCGGTCTTTTTGCTCTGGAGATCGCGTGCCACCGTCGAGTATCTGTCTCGCACGCCGGAGGGGCGATTCCGCGTTTTGAAGGAATCGGTTGCGGCGCTTTTTTATGCGAACCAGAAGGGTGCGTTGCCCGTAGGTTCCGCCACGGGCGATACGCAACAGGATGCGTACTTCAGCAGAGATACCAGTTCCAATGCTCAGACACCGGCGCTGGCAGTGGTCGCAACCGAGTCTACGCTGCCCGATGCGCACATCGCCTTGCCCAAGGCTCCCGACTTTCCTCTGCCCGTGCCGGTCTTCGAGCGCCAGGAAGCAGCGCCGATCCACGTGCACCGAGCGGCGATTCCCGAAAGTATGAGAAACTCCGCGCCGATTGAGCGGCCGGTTGTGGTGACGGTAAATCCGGCGCAGATGATGCCGGTCTCTGCACCGCAGCCGCAGCCTGCGATCCAGCCATTCAGCGAACCCGTCGCGCTGAGCGAAGAAGCCGCGCGAGCCCTGCTGATTCACACCGTGAATCCTGTATATCCAACGGAGGCGTCGGCCCAGAAACTTCACGGACCAGTGGTGCTACAGGTGGTGATTGGACGCGATGGTAGCGTCGAGGATCTGAAAATTGTCCGGGGATATTTTATTCTGGGCCGGGCGGCGATTGCCGCCGTCAAGCAGTGGCGATTCCAGCCCTACACTCTCAGCGGCCACGCCGCGGCAACTCAAACCGTGATCACTGTGAATTTCAGCCATCCGCCAGGGTAGCGTCAGTGATGACCTTGCCCCGCCCCGTCCCTGGCGGGGAAGCCCCGCCACCACACAACCTACATCTTGTGTCCGCTGTGTCCCTCTTGCCCGCCGGTTGGAGGGTTCACCGAGCTTGATTTTTTCCAATAGTCCTGTACCGCAGGCGGCAGTTTGTCGATGCGGGTGAGGAAGGCTGTGAGTTTCCACATGTCAGGCGCAGAGAGCGTTTTGTCCCAGGCGGGCATGCCGGTGTAGCGGACGCCAGTGCTAATCGCATAAAACACGTGCCAGTCCGGATCATCGAGTGGGTGAAGGATCAGGTTCGGAGGCGGGGGATAGAGCGATTTCTCCAGGGTCGAGGGCTGGCGGTCGATTCCACCGTGGCAAAGCGCGCAATTCATGGTGTAGATCTTTATCCCCTCGATAAGGTTCTCATCGGTCGGCGGCACAGGACTGTTGACGTGGGGAGCGTGCCGTTCCATTGAAGCATCGAGTGCGCTCATGGCGATTTGCTCTTCCAACTTCGGCGGCGCGGTGTTGGCATTGGTCGGTACGAAGCCGAGCAAGGCGGCGCCAAGGCCTGCAATCAGCAGAACCATAATGGTGATGACAACTCCCAGAATGAAGTTGCGCATTTCATCTCCTCGGAGAATCTGGAAAATCAAGCCCGCTGCCTTCTATATATAACAGGACTCCACGGCATGCTGCGGCAGAACCCGTAGTGGTCCGAGAGCGCGGGCCGCGACTCGTGGAAGTCAGTAAGCGTGCAGACGACGAGCTTCGCGCACCAGATCCGAAACCTTGGGCAGGAAGAACTCCTCTTGCGGCGGAGAAAACGGAACCGGCGTATCGAGCGACGTCAGCCGGACAATGGGACCGTCGAGATCGTCGAACGCTTCTTCGTGAATGATCGCGCAAATTTCTCCGGCCAGGCCTCCGGTGCGGGCGTGTTCGTGCAGGACGATGACTTTGTTCGTTTTTTTCACGGTGGCGGATATCGCAGCCCGATCGAGCGGCGAAACCGTGCGCAGGTCGAGGATTTCTATTTCGATTCCTTCTTTACTCACGATGTCAGCGGCTTCGAGCGCAACATACAGCATGGCGGCGTAAGTGATCACGCTTAGATGCCTGCCCTCGCGCGCCACTCGCGCCTTTCCGAGAGGAACGACGTAGTCGTCCGCTGGAATTTCATCTTTGATTCTTCGATACAGATACTTGTGCTCGAAAAAGATCACGGGATTGTGATCGCGGATCGCCGCCTTGATTAGCCCCTTGGCATCGTAGGCCGTCGCCGGACAGACTACTTTCAGTCCGGGCGCGTGGACGAACCACATCTCGGGGTTTTGCGAGTGGAATGGCCCGCCGTGCACATTCCCGCCGCTTGGACCACGAATCACGAGCGGGGCGGGCGCTCCCCAACGGTAGTGCGCCTTCGCGGCCATGTTGACGATCTGATTGAAGGCGCAGCCGATGAAGTCCATGAACTGGAACTCGACCACCGGGCGTAATCCCGTGAGGGCGGCGCCGAAAGCCGCGCCTACAATGGCCGACTCCGCGATCGGCGTATCGATCACACGCTCGGGGCCGAAGCGGTCGATGAAGCCCTCGGTGACTTTGAAGGCGCCACCGTAGATGCCGATATCCTCGCCCAGGCAAAAAACACTCGGGTCGCGTTCCATTTCCTCCCAGATGCCCTGGCGAATCGCTTCGAGGTAGGTCACAACCGCCATGAACAGGAAGTGTAGCAAGAGAAGGCGCCACTAATCAGTACGGCGGTCCGTTTTCCCAATAATTGGCGGCCCGCAAGGTCAGCAAAACTGATTGGTCGGGCGGCGTATGATTCTTGCATGTCTTTGTCTCGCCCATCTTCCAACGCATTCGGCTCCTCTTTGGTAGTGCCTTCGGCGGTAGTGCCTTCGGCCGGCGTGGTTAGTTTTGAAGAGGCTCGGCATTTGGTTGAGCAGCATGCCGCCGCCGTGTCTCCGGGAGACCCGGAGACGGTAGATTTGCTGGCGGGTTTGGGGCGGGTGCTGGCGGAACAGATTTCGGCGGATCGCGATTTTCCTCCTTTTGCTCGAGCTACTCGCGATGGATATGCCGTGCGAGCGGCGGACATGGCTGAGGTTCCGGCGCAACTGGACGTGGTTGGCGAGGTGAAGGCCGGCGACTGGCTGGAGCAGGATGCGCCCTCGGTGGGGCCGGGGCAGGCGCTGGGAATCATGACCGGGGCTCCGCTGCCGACGGGTGCGGATGCGGTTGTCATGGTGGAGCACACTTCATTGTTGGCAGATCAGCTGGGGGGTAAGTTGCGAGGTAAATTAGAGGTTCGGCGCAGCCTCAGCGTCGGCGAGAATTTTGTTCCACGCGGGGCGGAGGCTCGCGCAGGGCAACTGCTGCTGGATCGAGGACGGCGGCTTGACCATGCCGGCATCGCGATTGCGGCGTCGGTAGGTAAGAGCCGGGTCGAGGTCTTCCGGAAGCCACGCGTGGCCGTGCTTTCGACCGGTGACGAAGTGGTGGAGATTGATGCGACGCCGGGGCCGGCGCAGATACGGAATTCGAATTCGTATTCGCTGGCGGCGCAGGTGGAGAATGCGGGCGGGGAGGCGGTGCGGCTGGCAATTGCTCCGGATGAGCGGAAGAGGCTGAAATCTTTGATCGAAGAAGGATTGGATTGCGACCTGTTGTTGCTGACTGGTGGCGTCTCCATGGGAAAGTACGATCTGGTAGAGCTGGTTCTCGGCGAACTGAAGGCGGAGTTTAATTTCACCGGAGCGGAGATTCAGCCGGGGCGGCCGGTGGTGTTTGGTTCGTGTGGTGGCGGGCCGTCGACCCGATCAGGGCGGGTCGGAGACCCGCCACCACACAAGAAATATTTTTTTGGGCTGCCGGGAAATCCGGTTTCTACCATGGTGACTTTCGAACTATTTGCTCGGCCGATGATCGAAGCGCTGGCGGGAATGACGCCGCAGCCGTTGATCTTTCTTAGCGCGCGGCTGAAGTCGGAGATACGGACGAAGACAGGCTTGAAGCGATTTCTTCCCGCAGTGCTTTCGGGAGAGTTTGAGAATGCAGAGGTGGAGCTGGCTCGATGGCAGGGCTCGGGCGACATCGCAGCGCTGGCCAGAGCGAACTGCTACGTTGTGATTCCTCCGGACCGCGATCGGATTGAGGCGGGAGACTGGGTCTCGCTATTAATGCGGTGAGGTTGATGCGAGGGCTGGGGAGATTCTGATTCCGAGGTGAGGCCGAGCTGCGCTCGGCTTGGACGGGCGAGGACGCCCGTCCCCACACGAGCTTGGCTGGGGCGGGTACGATAACCTGTTAAGGATGCCGAAGAAACTCTCTCACTACGACGCTCAGGGCCAGGCCCGGATGGTGGACGTCTCCTCCAAGGCGCGAACAGCGCGAGAGGCTGAGGCGAGCGCCTTCGTGCTGATGTCGCCCGAGGTGCTGCGGGCTCTGCCCAAGAATCCAAAGGGCGACCCGCTGGAAGTGGCGCGGACGGCGGGGATCATGGCGGCGAAGCGGACTGCGGAGTTGATTCCCATGTGCCATCCGATCGCGCTGTCGCACATTGCTGTGACCCTACGCGTGTGCGAGAATGGCGTTTCCGTTGCCACGAAAGTAAAAACCATGGCAGAGACGGGCGTAGAGATGGAAGCGCTGGTCGCGGCCAGCGTGGCGGCGCTGACCGTGTATGACATGTGCAAGGCTCTCGACAAGGGCATCGAAATCCGGGATGTGGTGCTGCAGCGGAAGTCGGGTGGTAAGAGTGGCGACTACAGGAGAAGCGGCAAGCGGAAATAAATTCTACAACGGGCGGCTGGTGGAGACTGGAATGTCGCCCAGCCCCTAAAGGGGCTATTCATAACGCGCGATTTGGCATCGCTGAAGCGATGCCCTGATACGAAGCTATGGCGAGCAACGTCAAAATCCTGCTGGTGGACGACAACCCCATGGTGCTGGGGATGCTGCAGCAGGCGCTCTCGGCGCTGGGTGAGGTTGCGATTGCGACGGACGCGGCCGATGCGTTGCTGAAGGCCGTTGATGACCTGCCGGACCTGATGATCTGCGACTATCGCATGCCGGGCATGGACGGGCGCCAGTTGCTGGAAAAACTGAAGAGCAGGCCGGCCACGGCTGGGATCGCGGTGATCCTGATGGCCAGCAAGTCCGACATCAGCGAACGGCTGTCGATGCAGGACCCGATCGAAGACTATCTGGAAAAGCCCTTCTTTTTGAAAGATGCCACGCACAAAATCAAGCGCGTGGTCGACCGGATCGCGCTGGAGAAACTGAGCAAGGCTGCGTCGACCGATGGCGTGTTGCGCGGAAACCTGTCGCAGATGAACGTGATTGACCTGGTGCAATCGCTGGAAATGGGGCGTAAGAGTTGCCTGCTCACGATGACCAACGGCAACGACAAATGCGAGATCTATTTCAGCCAGGGGCAGGCCAAGCACGCCGCTTATGGACCGATTACGGGAGACGAAGCGGTTTTCAAGGTGCTGCGCTGGACCCAGGGAAATTTTCAGATTGATTTCAAGGCGAAATCCGCGCAGGAGACGACGACCCTGAACACGCAGGGCCTGCTGATGGAAGGATTACGGCTGCTTGACGAGTCGCAGCGGGACGCAGCGGCTGAGGGTGAAGATGTCCTCCTCGACACCTGATGCTTCGTCGCGCAATGGGACGCGAGCGGCGGTACTGACGGTTAGCGATTCGTGTTCGCGCGGCGAAAAAGTGGACCTCTCCGGTCCGGCCGTGGTGAAAGCGCTGGAACGGCGCAAATTCCAAGTGGTGGTGCGCAGCGTGGTGGCCGACGAGCGCGGCGCGATACAAGACAAACTGATTGAGTTGTGCCGGTCGGCTCGCCTGGTGGTGACCACGGGCGGGACCGGAATTGCTCCGCGCGACGTGACGCCGGAAGCGACGAGCGCGGTGTGCGATCGACTGGTGGAAGGGATCGCGGAGCGAATGCGACTCCAGGGCGTTCGCAGGACGCGCTTCGCGGTTCTTAGCCGCGCGGTGTGCGGCGTCCGGGGAACAAGTCTGATCTTGAATGTGCCGGGCAGTCCAGGGGGAGCCGTCGAATCGCTGGAGGCAGTGATGGAGTTGTTACCACATGCGCTGGAGTTGAT
>DATFVD010000009.1:0-18885 GCA_035260505.1 Terriglobales bacterium | reverse complement strand
GCCACCCCAGCCAGATCACCAGGGCAAGCAGCGAGAGCGCAACAATGCCGATGCCACCCAGAACGAGCCGTCGCGACCGAGCGCCCAGAAAAGCGAGAACGACGTCCCCGACGCGATCCGACGCCGGCAGCAGGCCGGAGGATCGCGGCTTCTCAATCACGGACGGAATCCGCGTGGCGGATGATGCGTTGTGCGGCTGCGATGCGCGTGCCCGCTCCGCGAGCGCTGCAAGTTGCTGAAGAAGAAGAATATCCTGTTCGGTAAACGCTGCCGGCCCGGTGGAAAAAACTTCGAGAACTCCGTTGATCCCGCGCCAGCCCTGAATCGGCAAAACGGCAATCGAGCGCACCCCCAGGGCCCGGCAGACGTCCGCGTCAACGAGCGGATCATTCTCGGTATCTGCGCAATGCTGCATTTTCCCAGTGCGCAAACATTCTCCCGAAATTCCACTCACCGCACTCAACTGCGCCCCCAGGGGAGGAGCCGGGCCTCCGCTGCGCGCGCGACACACCATCGCGCCGTCTTTCCACATTGCCAGTGCGGCTCCGGAGGCGCCCGCCAGTTGTCGGGCGGCATCGGTGATGCTTGCGAGCATTGGGTCTAGGCGGTGGTCCCCGGCTGCGATCAACTCTTTCAGGGACGACACCGCGGTGCTCTCGTCAAGATTTCCAGAGAAGTTGCCGGACCTGCTGGAGGAAGTCTCCGGCAAAGGATCGCGATCAGAAGCACTGAGCATTTCGCTCGTGCGAAACGGCTTGGATTGAGGTACAACCACGGCTCTCTCTCGGTCGGTAGATTTCCGGACAAATCCGGCAGAACGCAAGCGGCGCGGGCAATTTGGCCGAAGTATGAGCCAACTTGGCGTGCCTGTCAAGGAAAGTGTGCCGCACAGGTCCTTCTGTGTAAATCGCAGATCTGCGATCGAAATTCAGCGGTCGGGTGATCGCAAGTCGGGCAGTTTAAAGATGACCGGGGAGACCCGACGATCCGCTCGCGCGGTGCGATCGCAATTGCACCAAACTAACCAACAATCCAGTCGCGAGGCGATGCTACCCTGATGAGGCTCTGGTTTCTCGCATGCGCCTCCGCAAGAGGATTGCAGGGAACCAATCTCAAGAAGCTTTTACGAACAGTCGAAGCGCTGGCGGATTTGGGTCCCGAACTTACAGCGGACCGCGACTTCCGCCAAACCGCTCGCACCATGCTCACCGCCGTGATGGAAGCGGCGGGCGCGCGCGAGGCTGTCCTGTTTTCGTTCGGCGAACGGCCTTCCTTGCTGACCTCGGTCGATGCCCAGGGATTCGCTCTGCTGCCGGAACCGTCGCTGATTCCCCTGCTTCCCCGCCACGTTCACACCCTGACCGCAGCCGTCGGCCCGGTTCTTCTCACCAGTTCCACCTACGACGGGTTTCTGAGTTCGAACGGCAATGTCGCACCGGAGCTCTTCAAGTGCATCTGCCCACTGAAAGTTCGGGGAAAACTCGCCGGAGTGATCGCCCTCGGACGCCGGCCTGGCGAAGCGATATACGAAGAGGACGCCCTCGACGCTTTTGAAATGCTGAGCCACTACGTGGCGTTGGCTATCCAGAATCACACTCTCGGCCAAACCCTGGCACAACGGGTTTCTGAAAACCTGCGGCTGCTGGCCTCACTGCACGGGTTCTACGACAATGCTCTCGAAGCTTTCGCCACCGCCATTGACGTCAAACACGTCAACATTCATGGTCACTCGTTGCGGGTGGGCCGCTACGCCCAGGCCATCGGCGAAGCCATGGGGATGGACCCGAGCGATGTTGCGTCGCTGCGCTCGGCGGGTTATCTGCACGACATCGGCAAGGTTGCCGTGGACAAGCGGTTGTTCGGAAAAGCTTCAAAGCTGGACGAGGAAGAATATCGGGAGATGCGGGACCACACCACGGTTGGGCATCAGATCGTCAGCCATGTCCAGTTTCCCTGGCCGCAGATTCCGGAAATCGTGCGCTGGCATCACGAACGCGGAGACGGGTCGGGCTACCCAGACGGCTTGCATGGGGACGAAATGCCGCAAGCGGTGCGCATCGTGGCCCTCGCCGACACCTTCGACGCCATGACCAGCGAACGTCCGTATCGCGAGCGCCTGCCGTTGGGATCCGCGCTTCAGGAGTTGATCCGCATGGCACCGCAAAAATACGATCCCCAGGCGCTGCAGGCCTTGCTGATCCAGGTGCGGCGGGATGCAGTCGGAAGCAACCGCATCCCCATCCTCGAGCCCGACGTGATGAACCTTTCGGCCACAGACGTGGACGAATTGGCATCCACCCTACAGCACAGGATCAGCCAGGATAGAATTTTCCTTACCTGAAATCCTTGCGCCGGACCCAAGCCAGATTCTTCCCGGTGTAAAATCGGAGCTTAGTCCTCTCGTGCCTCGCCTTGTTTCTCAATCACGATGTAAACTTGAGGCAGTTGGTGCGGTTGTATCGATTTGGCGCCGATTTCATCTAATTTCCGTAAGCCGAGCGCCAGCTGATTTGCGAGGAGAGAATTGATGGCTGTCAGTGACCAGTCTGTCGCCACCGGTACACAGCTCGATCAGTTGTGTATCAATACGATTCGCACTCTTTCGATGGACGCGGTGCAGAAGGCGAACTCGGGCCATCCCGGTACGCCAATGGCTCTCGCTCCGGTCGCCTACTGTCTGTGGCAGCAGTTTCTGCGCTATGACCCGGAAAATCCGATCTGGCCGAACCGCGACCGCTTCGTGCTCTCCAATGGGCACGCCTCCATGCTGCTGTATTCCCTGCTGCATCTGGCGGGCGTGCGAGAGGTAAGTCCCGAGGGTGAAGTTCTTTCGACCCTAGCCCTGTCGCTCGACGAGATCAAGAATTTCCGGCAAATCGGCAGCAAGACCCCGGGGCATCCCGAATACGGCTTGACCTCGGGTGTCGAGACCACCACCGGCCCGCTCGGTCAAGGCGTCGCAAACAGCGTGGGCATGGCAATCGCCGAACGCTGGCTGGCGGTCTATTTCAATCGTCCGGGATTCGAGCTGTTCAACTACAACATCTGGGCGATTTGCGGCGATGGCGACATGATGGAAGGAATTTCCTCGGAAGCTGCCTCGGTCGCAGGGCACTTGAAACTTTCCAACCTGTGCTGGATTTACGACAACAACCACATCACCATCGAAGGCGATACCGATCTCGCTTACGATGAAAATGTGGCCGCCCGGTTCGTAGCTTATGGTTGGGATGTCCAGCACGTTCACGATGCCAACGATCTGGTTGCGCTGGCCGACGCCTACAACCATGCGCTCGGCGTTAAAGATCGCCCCAAACTGATCATCGTAGACAGCCACATCGGTTTCGGCTCGCCGCACCGGCAGGACACCAAGGAAGCTCACGGCGAAGCGCTCGGCGAAGAAGAAGTCAGACTGACGAAGCGCGTATACGGCTGGCCGGAAGACGCGAAGTTCCTGGTACCGGACGGAGTGCGCGAAAACTTTCGCGACGTCATGGGTAAGCGCGGGCGGCAATTGAGCGGCCAGTGGAGCGCGCTGTTCGCAAAGTACAGCACGCAGTATCCCGATTTAGCGGCTCAATACGGACGGATGCAGCGTCACCAACCTTCCGACGGATGGGACAAGGAACTCCCGACGTTTCCAGCCGACGCCAAGGGTCTCGCCACCCGCGATTCGTCCTCCAAGGTTCTTAACGCAATTGCAAAGAACGATCCTTGGCTCATGGGCGGCTCGGCCGACTTGTATCCGTCGACGAAGACGCGGCTCACTTTCGACGGCGCGGGAGACTTCGAAGCGGGCAATTACAACGCGCGCAACTTCCACTTCGGCATTCGCGAGCACGCGATGGGCGCAATCGTAAACGGCATGGTGCTCTCGAAAATCCGCGCCTACGGCTCGACGTTTCTGATCTTCAGCGACTACATGAAGATGCCGATCCGCCTCTCGTCCGTCATGGAAATTCCCTCGCTCTGGATCTTCACCCACGATTCCATCGGCGTCGGCGAAGACGGACCGACTCACCAGCCGATCGAACAACTGATAACGCTGAGAGCGGTTCCCGGGCTAATGACGCTGCGTCCCGCCGACGCCAACGAGGTCGTCGAGGCGTGGAAGATTATCATGAAGCTGCAGAAAGAACCGGTGGCGCTGATCCTGACGCGGCAAGCCCTGCCGACCTTCGATCGCACGAAATACCAGCCAGCAGCCGGCCTGGCTCGCGGCGCCTACGTCCTGGCCGACGCCGAAGGTGGCAAGCCGCAGGTCATTCTTATGGCCACCGGCAGCGAGGTGTACCTCTGCATCGACGCCTACGAGAAACTGAAAGCGGAAGGCATCCGGGCGCGCGTTGTCAGCATGCCTTCGTGGGACTTGTTCGAGCATCAGGACCAGAGTTATCGCGACCAGGTGCTTCCGCCCGATGTCACCGCGCGGGTAGCGGTCGAAATGGGTTCGACCTTTGGCTGGGCGCATTACGCAGGAGCGAAAGGGCGCATCATCGGCATGCACACTTTTGGAGCGTCAGCGCCGCTCAAGGACTTGCAAAAGAAGTTCGGCTTCACCTCCGATGCCGTCCTGCAAGCAGCGCGCGAACTGCTCGGCAAATGATTCGTAGAGACGGGGCTTGCCCCGTCTCAGCAGCGAGGCGAGGCAGGCGCCATGAGACGCGGCAAGCCGCGTCTCTACGGGAAATTTTAGGAGATGTTTATGAATCCAGTAGAAACGCTCGACACCGCGAAAGCCGTTAATCCTCTCGTCCAGCTTCAGACTTTCGGCCAATCCATCTGGCTCGACTACATCCGCCGTGACCTGCTGAAGGGCGGCGAACTGCAACGCCTGATCACCGAGGACGGCCTGCGCGGAATGACTTCGAATCCCGCGATATTCGAGAAGGCTATCGCCGGCTCGACGCAGTATCAGGATTTCCTGGACTCGCTCGCCGGTCGCGCCGACCTCGACGCCAAGGGACGCTACGAACTGCTGGCGATCCGCGATATTCAGGACGCGGCTGATCTGCTCCGTCCCGTGTACCAGAGCACGAAGAAGCGCGATGGCTACGTCAGCCTGGAAGTGTCTCCCTTTCTCGCGCACGATACCGCTGGCACGATCGACGAGGCGCGTCGGCTTTGGAAGACTGTGGCCCGCGAAAACGTGATGATCAAGGTGCCCGGCACAGTCGAGGGCATACCCGCATTTCGCCAACTCATCAGCGAGGGCATCAACGTTAACGTGACGCTGCTGTTCGCGCAGGGAATATACGAGCAGGTAGCTGCGGCTTTCATTGACGGAGTTGAGAAGTTCGCTGCGACCGGCGGCGATGTCAGCAAAGTTGCCAGCGTGGCCAGCTTCTTCATCAGCCGCATCGATTCGCTGGTCGACTCGCTAATCAATGACCAGCTTAAGAAGGAAACTGACGCGGCCCGCAAGGCGAAGCTACAGTCGGTTCTGGGAAAAATCGCGATCGCGAACGGCAAGCTGACCTACGAAGCCTATCAGCGCATTTTCTCTTCTCCGCGCTGGAAAGCGCTAGCCGCCAAAGGCGCGCAAACCCAGCGCGTGCTGTGGGCGAGCACCAGCACGAAGAATCCAAATTACCGTGATGTGATGTACATCGAAGAACTGATCGGGCCGGACACGGTCAATACCGTCCCTCCGGCGACGCTGGAGGCTTTTCGCCATCACGGCAAGCCGCGCCAGAGTCTGACCGAAGACCTGGACGGTGCGCGGAAAACGATGGCTGATCTGGCCGGCGTTGGGATTGTGATGAAAGATGTGACCGACAAGCTGACCGCGGACGGCGTGAAATTATTTGCCGACGCCTTCGACGCCCTGCTGGCCGCGGTGGAGAAGAATACGAAGCGATCAACTACGCCCGCACCCAGGACCAATCCACAGAGCGCTTCCCTTCCAGCCGATTTGGATGCTGCGGTAAAAAAAAACCTTAACGACTGGCGAGCGTCGGGAAACGTAAGACGTCTGTGGCAACACGACGCTTCCCTCTGGACTGGCGAAGACGAGGCCAACTGGCTGGGATGGCTCGACGTCACCGACGAACAACTCGCCAATGCCGCCAAGCTGAAGGAGTTCGCGAACGAGGTCAAGCGCGCCGGATTCTCCGACATCCTACTGCTCGGCATGGGCGGATCGAGCCTTTGTCCGGAAGTCTTCGCCCTGACCTTCGGGCAAACGCCAGGATTCCCGCGCCTGCACATACTCGACTCGACCGACCCGGCGCAAATCCGGAGCGTCGAAAAAAAGCTCGACCTCGCCAAAACGCTCTTCATCGTTTCCAGCAAATCCGGCAGCACCCTCGAGCCCAACATCTACAAGCAATATTTCTTCGAGCGCGTGCAGCAGACCGTAGGCAATAAAGATAAGGACAAAGCCGGTAGCCACTTTATCGCGATCACCGATCCTGGCTCGAAGGTGCAACTGGTCGCCGAGCGCGATCACTTTCGCCACATCTTCTATGGCCTGCCGTCCATCGGCGGACGCTACTCCGCGCTCTCGAACTTCGGCATGGTTCCCGCCGCGGCGATGGGCCTCGACACTGGCAAGTTCCTCGCGCGCGCAAAAGAAATGGTCGAAGCCTGCAAGCCATCCACTCCCATAGAACAGAATCCGGGAGCGATGCTCGGCCTGATTATTGGCACGGCCGCAAAACTTGGCCGCGACAAGATTACGCTTATCACCTCGCCCGGAATTGGCGACCTGGGCGCGTGGCTTGAGCAGTTGATCGCGGAATCGACCGGCAAGCTCGGCAAAGGGATCATCCCGGTTGATCGCGAACAACTGGGCGCACCGGATGTGTATGGAAGTGACCGAATCTTCGCCTACCTCCGACTGGAGAGCGCACCCGACGCGGCGCAGGATGCCAAGGTCGCTGCGTTGGAGAAAGCCGGGCACCCGGTAGTACGCATTGCGGTGTCCGACATTTACAACCTCGGACAGGAATTCTTTCGTTGGGAAATTGCGACCGCGGTCGCAGGCTCCATCCTCGGGATCAACGCCTTCAATCAGCCCGACGTCGAAGCCAGCAAAATCGTAACCAAACAACTTACCTCTGAGTACGAACTCACGGGCGCGCTTCCCCCCGAAAAGCCGATATTTGAAGAAGCGGGCTTCAAGCTCTTCACGGACGATAAGAACGCCGCCGATCTCGCGAAAGCGATCGGCTCTGACCGTTCACTTGAGAACTATCTGCGAGCGCATCTGGCGCGTCTTGGCCCCGGCGACTACTTTGGCCTGCTTGGCTATGTCGAGATGAATGCCGAACACGAATCTCTGCTGCAAGGCCTGCGCATGACCGTTCGCGATCGCAAACGTGTCGCGACGTGTCTCGGCTTCGGACCGCGTTTTCTGCATTCCACCGGACAAGCTTATAAAGGCGGCCCCAACAGCGGCGTCTTCCTGCAAGTAACATGCGACGACGCCCAGGACTTGCCAGTTCCCGGACAGAAGTACACTTTCGGAGTGGTGAAAGCGGCACAGGCACGGGGCGACTTCCAGGTTCTGGCTGACCGCAAGCGGCGGGCCCTGCGCGTGCACCTCGGCACCGATGTGAAAGCAGGTCTCACCAAACTCGCAGAACTGGTAAAACAGGTTTTGTAAACGAGCATCGTGTGGTGACGAGCCTCTGGCCCGTCCAGACCAGGCACAATTAAGGAGCAGGAATGCAATTGGGAATGGTAGGTCTGGGGCGCATGGGTGCCAACATGACGCGGCGCCTGATCCGCGGCGGTCACACAATGGTGGTCTCCGATCTAAGCGCCGATGCCGTCAAGGGCATCGCCGGCGAAGGTGCGGTCGCCTCCTCTTCACTCGACGACCTGGTCGGCAAACTGAGCGCGCCGCGCGCCGTGTGGATCATGGTGCCCGCGGGCGATCCCACGGAAAAAACCGTGCAGGCTCTCATCAGAGCCATGCAGCCAGGCGACACCATCATAGACGGCGGCAATTCGTATTTCAAAGATGACGTTCGCCGCGCCAAACTATGCGCCACCAAGGGCGTACACTACGTCGACGTCGGCACCAGTGGCGGCGTCTGGGGACTGGAGCGCGGCTATTGCATGATGATTGGCGGCCCGAAAGAAGCGGTGCAGCGCCTCGACCCGATCTTCAAAACCCTGGCACCAGGACGCGGCGACATCCCGCGCACTCCGGGACGCGACAAAATGGCGGGGACCGCCGAAAGCGGCTACATCCACTGCGGTCCGTCCGGCTCCGGACATTTCGTGAAGATGGTCCACAACGGCATCGAATACGGCATGATGCAGGCCTACGCGGAAGGCTTCGACATCTTCAAGAATGCGACCAACAAAGACCTTCCCGAAGATATCCGCTACGAACTCAACCTGCCGGATATTGCCGAGGTCTGGCGGCGCGGCAGCGTGGTGAGTTCATGGTTGCTGGACCTGACGGCGATGGCGCTGACCGAGAATCCCACGCTCTCCGGGTACAGCGGTTTCGTGCAGGATTCCGGCGAGGGCCGCTGGACGATCCAGGCGGCAATCGAAGAGGCTGTTCCGGCTGAAGTGCTGACCGCGGCCTTGTACACGCGCTTCCGCTCGCGGCAAGATCACACATTCGCGGAGAAGATGCTCTCCGCCATGCGACAGAAATTCGGTGGTCATGTAGAACCGAAGAAACATTGAATCATTGAGTCATTGAGGTATTGAATCATTAAGAAATTGATGTCTATGTTTCGAATGGCTCAATGATTCAATGACTCAATGATTCAATGCTTTATTTGAGGTAACGATGGCTCAAACAGAAGTTCTGCCGGCAACAATCAAACCGCGGGTCGGGCGTACGGGAGACCCATGTGTCATGGTGATCTTTGGCTTTTCCGGCGACCTGACGCGCCGGAAGCTGATACCCGCTCTCTACAACCTCGCCAGCCAGCAATTGCTGTCGCGCGAATTCGCCGTAATCGGCGTGGGTCGCAGCCCGATGAGCGATGATGACGCGCGAAAAAAGGTCACCGAAGACTTCAAGCAATTCGCCACCGGCGCCATCGATGCCGAATTGTGGGAAGGGTTTGTCCGCCGCATCAGTTATGTAAGTGGAAACTTCGACGATCCCGCTACTTACGACAAGCTGAAAGAGACCCTTGCCAAGGTCGATCAGGAGCATAACTCGCACGGCAACTATTTTTTCTACCTCGCCACCGCGCCCAACTTCTTCGGCGACATCGTCGAGCGGGTTTCGAAAGTCGGCCTGATGAAGGAGGAAAATGGCCACTGGCGGCGGGTGATTATCGAAAAACCTTTTGGCCACGATCTGGATTCCGCCAAGACTCTGAACAAGCAGCTCTTGAAAGTCGCATCCGAGTGCCAGATCTACCGCATCGATCACTACCTGGGAAAAGAGACGGTCCAGAACATTTTGGCGCTCCGATTCGCGAACGGAATTTTCGAACCGATCTGGAATCGCCGTTACATCGACCACGTGCAGATTTCGGTCGCCGAAACCGTGGGCGTCGAGAAACGCGGCAGCTACTACGATGGAGCGGGCGCCCTGCGCGACATGGTGCCCAACCACATCATGCAACTCATTACGTTGACCGCGATGGAGCCTCCGATTTCGTTCGAAGCGAATGCGGTGCGCGACGAGCAAGCCAAGATCCTGCATGCCATCCAGCCCTTCAGTGCCGAGGACGTGCTCAGCAAAACCGTCCGCGGCCAGTACGGAGACGGCGTCATGGACAACCAGCGCGTGCCTGCCTACCGCTCCGAAGAAGGTGTGCCTCCGGACTCGCGCACCGAAACCTTCGTCGCCATGAGGCTCATGATCGACAACTGGCGCTGGGCGGGAGTTCCCTTCTTTCTGCGGACTGGCAAGCGGCTGCCTGGCCGCAGCACTCATATCGTGATTCAGTTCCGGCGCGCGCCCTTCATGCTATTCCGCGAAACCCAGGTGGAGAACATGATGCCCAACCAACTGGTGCTGCATATCCAGCCGGAAGAAGGCATCTCGCTGCGTTTCGCCGCCAAGACTCCTGGACCCGCAATGCAACTGGGCGAAGTGAATATGGACTTCGCCTACGCCGACTATTTCGGGGTCACTCCTTCGACCGGCTACGAACGCCTGCTGCACGACTGCATGATCGGAGACGCCACGCTGTTCCAGCGCGCCGACATGGTCGAAGCCGGTTGGAGCATTGTCAATCCCGCACTCGACGTATGGAAGGCGCTGCCTCCGCGTAATTTCCCCAACTATCCCGCGGGAACCTGGGGCCCGAAGGAAGCCGACGAACTGATGGATCGCGATGGGCGGCGATGGAGAAATTTCGAAAAATGACGAGAAATTTGTAATTTGTGATTTGTAATTGGTAATTTGAAAAACTACAAAACTGCCAGATTACAAATTTCCAATTTCCAATTACCAATTACAAATTCTCCATGCCCTCGACTCGATCCATCGAAGTGCTCGATACCGCAGCCGACCTTTTTCACGCCGCCGCCGAGGAGTTCGTCGGGGTGGCTCGCGCCGCTATCGGCGCTCAGGGACGATTCACGGTGGCGCTCTCCGGTGGCTCGACTCCAAAGGCTCTTTATTCTCTGCTGGCCACCAATTACGCGGACTTCGTCTGGAACCGCATCTTCTTATTTTTCGGCGACGAGCGTCACGTCCCTCCCACCGACCCCGAAAGTAATTATCGGATGGTGAATGAATCGTTGCTGACGAAGATTACGATTCCGGCGGAGAACGTCTTTCGCGTGCCCGCTGAGAATCCCGATGCCTCCGCCGCTGCCTCGGACTACGAAGCTCAGCTCCGCCGATTCTTTGAAATCAAATCCGGCGAATTCCCGCGCTTTGACCTGATTCTTCTCGGCCTCGGTCCCGATGGCCACACCGCATCGCTCTTCCCCGATTCTCCGGCGCTCACTGAAGAGTCGCGGCTGGTGGTCGCAAATTGGGTGGCGAAGTTCAATGCTCACCGGATCACTTTCACTTTCCCCGTGCTCAATCGCGCCGCCGAAGTGATGTTCCTGGCCAGTGGCGCGGACAAAGCCGACATGGTGCGTCAGGTTCTCGAGGGCAAGAGCACGCCTCCACTGCCCTCGCAAAGGGTGCAGCCATCCGACGGAAAATTGTTGTGGATGCTCGACGAAGCCGCCGCCGCGAAACTAACTCGCTGAAATCAGGATCGTTGTCAGTTCTCAGTTCTCAGTTCTCAGTTAATAACTGGGTGGCCCATCCGGACGTCGCGCTTTTTGCGGACGTTAGGGTGGGATGCACGAAGACTTGATCCTGCCTGGTGACTGGGACAGTGGCTACGGGATCGGTCAGGGATGCGCCCGGTCTGTGCCATGTGTTTACCAGCTTAGTACCCCACCCCCCTCCCCCCTGGTCTCCTGGAATCATAGAGTTAGCGGGAATTTTCGGACTTGGTCTTTGAATCGAAAGGACTTATATCAAAGTATTCCGGAATAAGGACTTAGCTCCTAAAACACCACTGAAACGGCTTTGGGGCAGTTTCGAGGGCCGTCTTGGTGGACGGACTTCGAAACTGCCCCAATCAGATTTCTATTTTCGCGCACGGTGGGTCTTATGTCAATTTATTTCGGTCACGGATGGTTTAATGAAAACGGGTCTCTGTTTTTGTCGCCCTGAGCGTTCCCCGACCTGTCTACAGCCGCTAACGTACTCTATAATCCCTCTTTCACTTGTGATCTCGAAGCATCTAGAGCCTCCCGATACTTATAACGCAGGAAGAAAATGACAGATTTGGTCGACATCCTTTCAGAAGGACAGTGGTCTCTGTTCCTCTTTGACGGGCCCGGAATCAAGGCAGTTCAGGCGCTTCTATCTGAGAAAAACGGCAAGCCCTACATAAAATGCCAGATCCGAGCCAAAGAGGTTCAGGCGAAACCCGAAGAAATTATCCGGCAACTGTGGATTCAGAGACTGGCGACCCACTACCACTACCCACTTGCTCGCATTCAAGTCGAGTACCCGATCACTTTTGGACGCGACACATCAAAACGGGCGGACATCGTCGTGATGGACTCCGACCGCCCTACCGTCCCTTACCTGATTGTTGAGGCCAAGCGAGAAAAGGCGAAGGACGGTAAAGAACAGCTTAAATCCTACACACACGCGACCGGCGCCCCCCTTGCAATGTGGAGTGATGGCAGTCAAGCGATCTCATGGCATCGCAAGAATCCGAACTATTTCGTCGAGATTCCAGACCTTCCAACCGCCCAGCAGACGATCGAGCAAATCGTCAATCAGCCTTGGACGATGAAAACTCTCATCGAAAAAGAGGAAGAGCGCGAGGCAGAGGGCATCAAGGCAAGATCTTTGCGGCAACTGATCGAGGATATGGAAGATGAAGTCCTGGCAAACGCGGGCGTCGATGTCTTTGAGGAAGTGTTCAAGCTCATCTTCACAAAACTGTACGACGAGCTAGCGTGCTTCCGGGGCAAGAAAGGGCAGAAGCACCTTCGGTTTCGAAATCAGAACACAGCGGCGCAATTGAAGAACGCAATCCAGGCGCTTTTCGACGAGGCCAAAAGCGAGTGGGAAGGAGTTTTTCCACCGGATGAGAAAATAAAGCTCACGGCTGACCATTTGCAAGTATGCATTGGCTCGCTCGAAGAGTGGAAACTTTTCAATTCCAATTTGGACGTTGTAGATGATGCGTTTGAGTATCTAGTGAACCAGTCGGCAAAAGGTGAAAAAGGCCAGTATTTTACTCCTCGTTGGGTCATAGACATGTGTGTCAAGATGCTGAATCCACATGAGGATGAGAACCTCATTGACACAGCATGTGGCTCGGCGGGCTTTACCGTCCATTCCATTTTTCATGTCTGGAAGAACATCCTCCAGGATGAGGGGCTGCCGATCTCACATCTCTTCACGATGGAAAAGAAACCGGCCCGTTGCTACGACTATGTACAGGACAAGGTCTTCGCCATCGATTTTGACGAAAAGAGTGTGCGCGTCGCCCGTTGCCTAAATCTGATCGCTGGCGACGGGCAAACCAATGTTCTTCATCTTAATACGCTCGACTACACGAAATGGGACGAGACCACGAAGCAGCAGGAGTGGCTCGACACCTATCACGAGGGGTGGAAGAAGCTCCGCAAGTTGATTGCGATGAAGGATAGCTATAGGGGCTTTGAATTCGACATCCTCATGGCAAATCCACCGTTCGCGGGCGATATCAAGCAGACGGATATGCTCGCCTCGTACGAGTTGGCACACAAGCGAAACAAGGATGGCTCGCAGGGCAAGCTCGAAAACGCCGTTGGACGGGATCTCTTGTTCGTCGAGAGGAATCTGGATTTCTTGCGTCCAGGTGGACGCATGGCTGTTGTACTCCCCCAGGGTCGCTTCAACAATGCCAACGATCAGCGCGTTAGAGAATTCATAGCAGAGCGCTGCAGAATCCTGGCGGTGGTGGGCCTCCACAGTAATAGTTTCAAGCCCCACACCGGGACGAAAACCAGCGTCCTCTTTGTCCAGAAGTGGAATGATGATCCAACTGCCGGTCCGCTGTGCCCAAAGGTGAACGACTACAACATCTTTTTCGGCACCCAACGCCTGGAGTCAAAGGACACAAGTGGGGAGAAGATCATTGCCAAAGATAAGAATGGGCGGCCTCTCAGAGACAGTCACGGCCATTGGGTCGTGCAACATGATCTCTTCAATCATGAGGGTTTGACACAAGATGGCATCGCGGAGGCCTTCGCAGAGTTTGCCAAGAAAGAAGGATTAAGTTTTTTCCCATGATCCCACCGAATGACATGCGACACAAAGCACTCTTGTCGGAGCTGGATTGTCAGACGGTACGACTGTCGGAGCTTGAGCGAACGAAGAGAATTGATGCCGAATTCTTCCATAAGCGGCATATGCGAACAGTCCAACTCCTCAAGAAGCGCCAGACGAGAACCGTAATTGAGTGCGCCGACATTTCGGACGGAAATCACTTTGCAATTTCCGAACAGTTTGTGGAAGAAGGGATCCCTTACTACAGAGGACAAGACGTTGTAGGCCACTTCTTTGTAGAGCAGGCAACACCTGTCCACATTACTGAAGCTGCGTTCCGGGAGCCGTGGATGACACGGTCCCATCTTCGAAAGGGCGACGTTCTACTGTCAATCGTTGGAACCATCGGCGAGTTGAGCATTGTTTCGGAGAGCACACTCGCCACCTGTAGCTGTAAGTTGGCGATCTTAAGGCCAAGAGATATCGCTCCGGAATACCTCGCTACTTTTCTGCGATCCGCCCATGGACGGTCTCAGGTCGAACGGCTCACCCGTGGTGCGGTGCAAATGGGTATTCTTCTCGAAGACATGGATCAGTTGAGGGTGGTACGGTTGTCCGATGATCTTGAAGAAAAGATAATCAAACAGGTTCAAAAGGCTAAAACACACTTTGAGGAATCGGAATCGGCGTTTAATCGTGCGGCAGGAGTCCTTCTCAAAGCCCTTGACTTGATCAACTGGCAACCGCCATCGCGTCTGACTTATGTTAGACGTTTCTCCGACGTCCGCGCGAGCACGCGTATGGACGCCGAACACTACCGAGAAGAATTCTATGCCGCAACCCGGCGCTTGAAGGAAGCAGGAGCGATCCGATTCATCCCCGTGGATGAATTACTGAACATGCTGACGAATGGACATACCCCTCTTCATCACGACCTTGAAGTTGGCAACGTGCCCTTTCTGTGTGCCGAGCACGTGTCAAATTTTGAGGTTCACTACGATACCGATAAGCGCATCCTTTTGGAGCAACATCAGCTGGAATTAGCGCGCACGGCGCTCCACAATCGAGATGTGCTACTTACGATTAAGGGCCGGGTTGGAAATGCAGCCATGGTGGAGAATCTTCCAGGGCCGGCAAATATTAACCAAGATGTAGCACTCCTGCGTCTTAACAATAGGCTTCCTGCGTGGTTTGTCTTGGCATTCGTGAATAGTCTTTTTGGCCAGCTTCAAGTCCGGCAACTCTCGACTGGCGGAATCAACCCCTTCCTTGGCCTCTCGAATGTTCGACAATTACAAATACCTGAGTTTGAGCCAAAGCTTATGGACCAGATCGCAAAAAACACCGAGGTACTGGTGAAGTCCGCCAGAAGTGACCGACAACAGGCGTACAGCCTTCTGGCGATGGCGACGCGAACCGTCGACCTCGCAGTTGAGCAAGGTGAGAAAGCAGCCTTGGCGTACTGTTCAGGCCGAGAAGAGTGACGCATGCCGAACATCTTTATTGAAAATCGTGACGCGTGGCTGCGCATGTCGGACATCGACTACCTCGGTCAATTTGTAAAATCCTGGCTTGCTTTCAACGCGTGGTATCGCAGCGCCTACAATGAAAACCAAGATAAAAAGATCATCCATGAAATGAAATGGCAGGGGAACCCAGTCCTCAGCAAGCTTCGTCCCATGCTGGAAGCCACCAGCGAAGAAGCAGAGCAGTTCCGCGCGGAAATCGGTCTGCTTCATAATCGGCTGGAAGGGTACGAAATCCACTCTGGCAAGGGAACGGAGAAAGTACGCATAACCCTAAGGTCGGTTTTTCTGCGAGATAATCCCCCAGCTACCAAGGCTGCCAAGTCCTACGGTTATTCATTCCAAGTGCAGCGTGGGGCGAACCGACAGATGACAATTGAGGTGAAGGGCAAGACCGGGACAGTAGTATTGCAACATACCCAGACGGCTTTCAATCTTGCCGAGTTGCAGGGGTTGTCACAATATAGGAAACTCACTTCAAACCTGCAAGCCTTCCTGCGACAGCTTTACGAAGAAGCAGCACCCGTATGGATCTGTGATCTCACAACCCACGAGGACTTGGACCCGAATGCACGAGAAATCAAATGCGGAGCCTATGCCTTCCAATGTGGCAAAGAGGCATTGTTCGCCGGGGTGATCGAGACCGTTTATCAAATGCGATGCACGCTATTTCATGGAGAACTGATACCGACGAAAGATGCTGTCTCTTGCTATGAGCCAGCCTTCAGAATCGTCCGCCGCTTCCTCGAATGCGTAACATAGCCGGATGGCGACCGCCCTTTTTCATCACAAACAAGTGCGCCGACCATCACAGACACGCAATTCGCCATGCGCGACAATGGTGACGGCCTCAGTACGGGAGCGCGTTAGGCCAAGCCAATCCGAGGTTGGGATCTGGGAACTAAGTCCTTAGTCTTGTAGATGATACAAGTAACTCCTTTGTATTTAATCGTTTGTGGGAAATGGGGGAGTGCGCGGGGAGAATTCCCTGACGCACGTGAGGTCGGGACAAGGTGTAGGGGTCCTTCGACTCCATGTCTCTCGCGCTTCGCGCGAGACACATTCCGCTCAGGATGACAGACTTTATTTGGCATCAAGGAACTTTCTTAGATGACAGACTTTATTTGGCATCAAGGCACCTTCTTAGATGACAGACTTTATTTGGCATCGAGGAACTTTCTTAGATGACAGACTTTATTTGGCATCAAGGAACTTTCTTATCGGCCCTTCATCGATTCCCCAGCAAACAGCATCTGTGCTCCCCACTTCTCGGCCAGATCTTCCCATCGCGGATTCTTCGACTCAATCAACGCAATCTTCTTCGAGCGTCTCCAACCCTTCAATTGCTTCTCGCGTGCAATGGCCTTCTGAACGTCGTCAAAGCTTTCGTAATACACCATCCGGTCGCAATGATACTTACTGGCAAACCCTTCGATTTCACCACGCTTGTGCTCCAAAGCTCGCCGGTAGATGCTGTCGTCATACCGATATAAAGCGTGCCGGACCGGCTGCAGACGATGTAGGCGAAATACTTGTGTTCGGTCTTCATCGTCAACCCTTCTTCATCGTCCGCCACACTCTGTCATCCTGAGCGCAGTGAATGCTTCGCGAAGCGAAGCATTCACGGAGTCGAAGGACCGCATGCCCACATACAGCGGCAATGGCGATGCAAGGCATTCTCACCACTTCTCTGTACGGGCCGCAGGGAGAATGCCTTGCAGCGCTTGTGCCGCTCGCGGCAGTGCCGGGGTCCTTCGACTCCATGTGTCTCGCGCTTCGCGCGAGACAAATTCCGCTCAGGATGACAGGTTTTATTTGACAGCGACAGAGTTTATTTCACTTCCACATTGAGCAAAATCTTCTGAATGTTCGAGGTTCCTGATTGCTGCGATCGCTTGGAGTGGACGGGCGAGACGCCCGTCTCTCCACTGACGTAACGGCAGACGCGGCAAGACGCGTCTCTACGTTCATTTATTCGGTGCTGGTGATCGCAATTGCTTAGGCGGCGTGGCCGCGCCAGTCGGCGATTTCTTTCAGGCCTTCTCCGCGGGCATGCTCGAAGAGTCTTACTTTGTGGCGAGTGTGTTCGAATTCGTGGATGTCAGCCCAGACCTCGGCTTGCCACGATCTCTCGTGGGTCTCGGTCTCGCCGCAACTGGCGCAGCGGGTGTGGAAGGTGACGCCTGGCTTCGTGGTCTCGACGTCCTGCAGTTCGAGGAAGACGCAGCGCACTTCTTCGATCTCTTCGTTGGGACCCAGAATGTGCTCGTAACGGAGAAGGTATCCAAAGGCAAGTTTGCGGGCTTCGATTTCCGCTTCCTCGCGGGTGTGGAACGGGCCGTATTCGGCTCGGAGCTGCTCGGTCGAGTCGCACGCCATCCAGAAAACGTCCTTGTGAGCCATGCCTACCTCAGTCTTGGTTTGAGCTGGTGAAGCGCTGAACTAATGGCGCGGATCGAACGGGTCCATGAGTAACCTAGCAATTTGATTACCGGGATTGGGGCAGCGGGCGCGGGTTTTCTGGCGGCGGCAAGCGGGAGAGGGGCCTAGGGCTATTTCTATGAAAACATGCTAGTTAGGGAGAATTGTCTGGGAGGCGGAGTGCCCGCGATCACTCCCCGGTCGAGCGACCGGTGTGAAATCTGTTGCTCTTTCAAACCTCCGTTTCTCTTTTTCTCTTTTTCTCTTCTTTGTCTCTTTGTCAACCTCTGCTTCTCTTTCTCTTGCAAACCTCGGACTCTTGCCAACCTCGGACGGGAAACAATTGTGGGAGAGGGACTGTATTCGCGACGTAAACGGAGGTTGTGCGTTTCGACGTTTTCGGATTCCTGCTGCGGTCTATCTTTCTTTGTTGTCTTTGTTGTCTTGTCATGCTGCGCGAAACGGCGCCGCTGCTTCCCTACAACTGGCCTCCGCTTACGTTGAGTTTTTCTTTCAGCGGCGAGCTGATCGCGGAGCTCCCCGAAAACCGAGGTTGCTCGGCTGCGGCTGCGCTCCATCCTGCTCCCCCTGGCAACAGACCATTGCCCATTTGCATGTGCCAGTTCGCTCCGCCGTGGCCGGCTACGTAGAGAGCGAGTTCGAGCCGGGTCCATACTCCCAGCTTGTCGAAGGCGGTGCGCAAGTAGTTCTTGACCACCTGCTCGCTGGTGAGCAGCACGCCGGCAATGTCTTTGTTGGTAAGACCCTGCCAGACGAGGGTCGCGACTTGAATTTCCTTGGCGGTCAGCCGATCACGGGGTTGCATGGTTGCACCTGCTCCTTGATGAACATGGCAGTGGCGAGTTTCACTCGCTTCCGGCCTTCTTTAATGCCCGCGCGCAGAAACAGAGTGCGCAGGTGCTGTTTCACCGTCCGCGGGCTGATGTTCAGGTGGCTCGCGATTTCCTTGTTGCTGCATCCCTGCACGAGCAGGCGCAACACCTGCTGGTCACGGGGAGTTATTTTAATTTCGTTAAGGTTAATCATTGGCTTTTCGTCGGCTCCTTCAGTTCAGTCTTGGGGTCGCGACCCGCTATACACAGAAGCAAGCTGTTCGCCAAATCTTCGCTAGCGATGAGGTCGTTTAAAACCATACGGTTACATGACAAGTTTCTTTGCCATTCCTCTTCGGTTAGACCGTTTTCATGAATCGCTTCCAGA
>DATFVD010000008.1:0-5365 GCA_035260505.1 Terriglobales bacterium | reverse complement strand
TGGCCACCACGAGCATTGCGGCGGAAAAAGTGAAACCGGAGGCAGTTAGCAAAGGGATGCTGACCGCGTTAAACAACCAAGTCGGTCTTAGCGCCGATCAGCAAAACAAGGCTAAGCCGATCATTGACAAGCATGTTGCCGACCTTGAGGCCGTTAAAAACGATGCCACGTTAGACAAGGCCGCGAAGAAGGCGAAGGTCGTTCAGCTGAGACAGCAATACGTCACGGATATCAACGGCATCCTGACTCCGGACCAACAGAAAAAATGGGCGGCAGCTAGAGAGACGAACAAAGCCAAGGTAAAAGCCGGCGTGAAGCAAAGAGCTGCCGAGAAAGCTGGCCAGTAACAGCGAAAGTGCCATCCGCCCGGTTTGGACAAAGCACACCGCCGAGACTTCTGAATCTCGGCGGTTTTTTTAGCAATGCTCTTTAGCGGGGTCTGGTTTCGCCGCTCAAAAACTCATCTGTGCGAGCGCGGATTGTAGCCAACCGTCGATTATAATCGGCCGCTAACGATGCGGAGAGCAGAACTATGTTCTGGCCTCGGCGCTCCAAGCGTCCCCGCAAATGAGCCGGAACGGCCAGCACCCTTTTATCTGTGCGATCCTCCCTTGGCTCAAAATCATAGGCGGGATGTTTTGAAAGTGCTGCGTACTCTTCATCGGAGACCTTTATACACACGATGTTACCGAGCTCATCGGCCGCTCTGCCGGCTGCTTTCAATACCCGCTTATCGGCTGCATCGAGGCTCGCCGAAATTACACAGCCACTTGGTTCGCCGTTCTTGTGCAGTGGTGGGGCCAACTTAGGTGGAACCCCATCCGCAACAGGCTCCTTTGGGGCGTAGTCCGGATGAGCGGCCAACTTGATAAAATCCAGGTCAGTCAAGACCACCGCTTCGAAGATACTATTGGCCCTAGAACCGTTAACGCCAGCAACCGCGCCAGCATTGGCACTGACATTGATTTGAGCAGTCTGTCGCCCATACTCCGTTGGTCGCCTTCTCTCAAGCAACCAGGCCGGGGCTCTCCAATCCTGCGCCTCAAAGCCATTGATTGCTTTAAGTCTGCTCAAGTCACCCCGAGCTGCAGCGGCATCGACCCGGGCCGCGAAGTCCGGATCCTCTCTGCGCCACAAGCAGAATGTCACATAGCTGATACCGACCAACTCACAGGCGAGTCCGAAACTAGCTCCATCCTCGATAACAACTCGGCTTCAACTTCTGGGCGTTTACTCGGCCTACCCCAGTACCAGGATGCGAACCATTGATGATTGGAAGCTTTTCCGGTTCCGGTTTTGGAGTTTGAAGTATCCACAATCGGCCAGCCACGAGGCAAAGATGCACAAATCTAACGCGTAAAAAAACTTAAAAAACTCTGCTACCAAGATACCCCTTACCGATACTGACTCCACTCTCACACAAAAGCCGGAAAGCACCGCTTAGACTCGAGAAACATTCGCGCCGGCAGATGACGCGTGGCTCATCACAAGACAAAAACTCTTCGCCGGGTGCCGCGGTTTGTTCCCGGTGGAACTCCTCTTCCCGCGCGCGCTCGAAACTGCTCGCCAGTCTGATGCTGCCTTAGCTCGTAGAGACCTAAAAGGCCCTCTTCACGGCGTACCGATGGGATCGATCCGAGCCCAAAAGCGGCTTGCACCCACTTTTTTATGCTCTCCTTAAACGAGTCATCGCAGCATGGGAAAGCCGAATCAAGAGAACGACCCCCAAGTTGTGCTACCGCCCGTCAGGAGGCGGACGGCAGGATGTTCTGGTTGACCCGAAACAGGTTCTTCGGATCGTACTAGCCTTCACCGACCCAAGACGCTTGTAGTTTTCGCCGTAAGCCGCCTGGACCCGACCTTCGACTTCGTCATCCATCATGAAGTTGACGTAAGCCCCTTCGAGGTTGAAGGGGTGGATAGCCTTCCAGTAGGCGCGTCCCCACGTCTTCAACGTGTCGGCCCGCTTCGGGTCGGAATCGATCCCGGCGATCACCATGGACCAGGTCGCCTCGCGTGCGTTCCAAGCGGTCGCCTCCTTCGGCACGTGGCGGACGGCTCCATCGATGGGGTAGAGGTGCATGAGCGACAACTCGCTCGGCGCTTTGGCAGCCTGTGCAATGTGTGTGTCAATCGCCTCGTCCGGCAGCGAGTCCACAAAGTCGCCCTTCCAATACCATTGCAGGCCTTTTGGAAAAAAGGGATCGAACAGCGCTTGCATCGATGGGAATGGCATTGCACCCATCCAGTTGAAGATAGGCGACGGCACGGAGTTGAGCAGTCCTGCCATCACCTTCTCGCCCTCCACCGCGGAGCCGTTGTAGCTGGAAATGACAGCACATGCGCGTCTACCCCAGTAATCCTTCGGGAACGGGTCCATGGACGGCACGGTTTTGAGGCCGACGAAGGCCCCCAGCTCTTCGGGCGCGGTCGGCAGGAAATCGCGATACGCGCGCATCACCGCCCTCGCGTGAGTGGCTTCCCAGAAGATCGGCCCCGCGTACACCGTGTGCACTGGATGCGCCTGGAAGAGGAAACTCGTCACAACACCAAAATTGCCGCCCCCACCGCGGAGGGCCCAGAACAGATCAGGGTGTTGGCTCTTGCTGGCGGTGACAAAACTGCCGTCGGCCAGGACGACGTCCGCTTCGAGAAGGCTGTCGATGGTGAGGCCGTACTTGCGGGTTAGATAGCCAGTACCTCCGCCGAGGGTGAGGCCAGCGACACCAGTGGTCGAGACGATGCCAAAGGGTACGGCCAGCCCGAACGAATGGGTGGCGTGATCGACATCGCCCGACGTGCAGCCCGCGTCGACCCGAACGGTTCTGCTCGCCGGATCCACGCGCACGCTCTTCGTCATCGAAAGGTCAATCACCAGACCGTCGTTGCAGCTGCCGAGCCCGGGGCCATTGTGGCCACCGCCGCGGATCGCGATGAGGAGACCCTGATCGCGGCCGAAGTTCACCGCCGTGATGACATCGGCGACGTCCACGCAGCGCACAATCAGGAGTGGCCGCTTGTCGATCATGCCATTGTATAGTTTGCGGGCCTCCTCGTAGCGCGGGTCGTTTCGTAGGATCAGCTCACCGCGAAAGCTCTTCTTGAATTCTCCTATGGTTGCATCGCTCAGCATGATGTTCTCCTCTTCAGGTGATTGCGCCTCGCGTGGAGCTCACCGACCGCGAGCTTGCTCGAAAGTTCGAGGCGATCATGGGTCACATTCGTTGGGGCAAGTAATTTCGACTGAAAGAGCGCGATCGACAATTACGGATAATGGAAACGATTCTTAGATTTTAACTAACTACCTAGTGTCGAGGAGGCTACAGAGCTGCGTCAGGTTTGTCGAAACGCCAGTCGGTAAGGCTACAGAGCGACTAATGCGCAAACGCTCCTGTGCTTCGGGGCTTACACTCCAAGACCATAAAAGGGCGGAATGTAAGGTCAGCCAGCTTGTGCCGAACGTAAGAGACTTGTGCCAAACTTGAGCCAGATATGTCACTTACTGGCGAGTACTTGCGCGTTGTTGCGCATCAACCCCCAGATTGGTACGTTGCTCGCCAATCAAGTCTGGGAGCGGAAAGGCGCTTAAATAAAGGTGAGGGAGGGATTCGAACCCTCGGCTACGCGCTATCTCACTGAGCGAGAAAGCCACCATCCACAGCGAGAATATGGCCAGTGATCATGGATGCAGCTGGACTTGCCAGAAAGAGAATCGCGGCGGCTACTTCATCCGGCTCGGCAAGGCGGCCTAGTGGCGTTACGTCTGCAATCTGGGCCATGAGTTCCGGATTTGTCATGAGGGCGCTGATGAACTGGGTCTTAACCCAAGTGGGTGCAACAGCATTAACGCGAATTCCCCGACGAGCCCATTCGACCGCAAGCGCCCGCGTCATATTGACGATGCCGCCTTTTGTCGCTTGATAAGAGACATTTGGATAGAGACCACCGCCCGAAAGTCCCATGATCGACGCAGTATTAACAATGCTTCCTTTTCTCTTCGGTAGCATGTAGCGCGCCGCTGCACGAGAGCCAAGAAAGACTCCCGTCATATTGACCGCGACAACATTATTCCAGTCAGCAAGCGATAATTCCAGCGTGGGATGACGGATCGAAATGCCAGCATTGTTGACGAGAATATCTAGACGCCCCCATCGCCGATTGACACCCTCAAAGCTGGTTTCGACCGCGATCTCGTCGGTGACGTCGAGAACATACGCTTCAACTTCTGCACCGGCGGCACGAAGGGCGGTTTCGGTCTCTTTAACGGCTTTCTCATCGCGATCAAGCAGTGCGACGGCAGCACCAGCTTCGACAAGGGCTGCTGCTGTCGCTCTCCCGATCCCGTTGCCGCCGCCCGTGATGACAGCTACCTCCCCATCAAGGCGAAAACGTTCAAGCATCTATTCAGCCGAATCGGTTCAACACCCCAAGTCCGCGACATGCGGTCATCTCGCAGAACGGAATAGAAAGCACGTTGAATAACGGCGTGGAATTGCGGACTGATCCGACAAGCCTTGCACCGGAGCGGGTCATCGTTTTCGAGTTCGTCGGCGCAATAACCGATTTGCAGAAAGCCGCAGCCCGTATTCCGGGGCTGGAGTTCATGGGGGAATATGACATCGATTTCGCGGCTGATGAGGATTATGCGCTTCAAGACACGCGCAAGGGCAGGGCAGGCCAGGATCGGAGCGACAAGGCTGTTCCGGGACGCTTGTATTTGGCCATGCCTGACATGCGGGCGCTCCAGGAGTTGCTAAGGCTTTGGGAGCGGTGGGAACGCGGCGAGCCGATGGGGACCGGCTTTTCTCCTTTCGCGCATCTGTTTAAGCAACTGCATGTGGTGCGGCCGTGGGGCCCGCAAGACCGCATTCCTGAAGAAACGGTGAAATTCTGGCGCGAGGAAATGAGACGCAATCCGGGGCAGCCGGTGCGCGCTGAAGTTGAGCTCTGGTACAGGGAGAGCGAAGATCGTCGTAGGACGGCATTTCAACATCTGTCCAGTATCGTTGTCGGTGCCGGGGGCGCGTCGTGGATCAAGCAGTCATTCGGGATATTGCTTATCATGGCGCTCTGATCGACATCCCTGCGGCTGAAGCGCAGGGCCTGATCGATCATCACGCCGTAGGCCTGGCTGTTTTTGACGACATTTTGTTCCTGCGTCCTCAGAGCATGTTGCTTGATCCAAAAGAGGTGGAAGCCGAAGCAGATTCGGCGATAGGCGCGAGAGGAGGAATGCCGGCGGCGGGCGAGCCGATTGCGGCGCTGCTGGATGGTATGCCGATACAGGCACATGGGCTTTTGGGGGGCCGGCTGCGCCTGGACGATCCTGATGGTTTAGAAAGTCGAGCTATCGTGTCGGGGCGGG
>DATFVD010000007.1:0-12407 GCA_035260505.1 Terriglobales bacterium | reverse complement strand
AGGCTTCGAGCCATTGCTGTTCCATCAACGCGCGTGCGGCGATACCGGCTTTCCGGGTTTCCTTAGCCGCATCGGAGAGTAGACGGACATTGAGATGAAGAGGCCCTCTTCGTGCTTCATCGATCGCCTTTACAATCGCCTGCTTCACGGTATCGATATCACTCTGTGTGGGTTTGACTGGACTATCAACGTGTAGCAGTTCGTGGAGAATCCCAAGCTTCGCATAATCCTGAATGTCGTAAGACATCGGGACGATCTCATGGCCGAGCTGCTCAAGATCCTTGACGGAACGGCGAGTGATCCGAGCAGCAGCCTCCTTATGCATTGCATGGATTATGACTCCCGGATCGTCGAAGGCAAGGACGCAGTTTGACTGATAGCCGTGAGTCAGGAAGCCTCCGGATAGCGCCTGCCCTACAACGAGTGCGATCACCGGATGCCCGGCCATTCTTGCAGAGGCATAAGCATCCGCTGACGCTGCAGCGGCAAGAAAGATTCCGGCCGTTTCCTCGCGACGACCGTATGCCTGGCTCTTCACGTCGACAATCGCAACGATTGGACGTTTTTGAGAGCATGGTTGTTTGCGGTCCGCGTCCATCGTTTCGCGTACGCGCGCCGCCAATGTGTATGCTTCTTCCAACCCAACTTGGCCATCGCGTACACACGGGAAGCGACTCTCCAAATTGGGTACGACGCACAGAAACAATGCGGTTTGCGGGCCGATCTTCTCGTTCGCGCTCCATACGGACCCCGGATCTCCCGTTTGCGGTTGGCCCTTGCCCGTTAACGCCTGAAACCAGGCTTTGCCTCTCAGGCTTGCTTGCTCGCTCATTGTGCACCTTGTTTCTGCCTGCTGGTAGTCCACTCCTGTCGTAGCTTCAGTGGGTCGATCTGTCGCGAGGCATCCAGAGCTGCAATTCGCCCACGGTAGAGCCGGACTTGTTCGCTCCGATGTTGAGCGGGCTTTCCCGCCGCCACATATTTGCGCACAGCCGATGCAATCTGCTCGACGCTGTCTTCCGCGAGAAAGTCTGCCAATCCCATCCCGACACGTTGTTCGCCGCCATGGATGGCCCACGCCAGCGCTCGGTCTGAGGAATCGAATTCCTCGATGCCGGATTCCTGCTCGATGACCTCTGGTCCATTCAGGCCGAGCCGGGCTCCGCGCGTCATGACGACATAGCTTGAAAGACCTGCGGTTAGCGCCATGCCCCCGAAGCACCCGACAGTACCGGCGACTACCGTGATCACTGGAGCGTGTTCACGAAGAACAAGAAGTGATGAGATCACCTCGGCTATTGCAGCCAATCCAAGATTTGCTTCTTGAAGGCGGACACCTCCGGTCTCAAGCAGAAGGACCGCGGCTGTGGAGTTACCGGCCGATGAATCCCTTGCCGCAAGATCAAGAGCCGCCGTCATCTTTGCTCCGGAGACCTCTCCGATGCTTCCCCCTTGAAATGCACCTTCAAGTGAGATGACCACTGCGGGTTTGCCCGCGATTCGACCTTTAATCACGATGCATCCATCGTCTGACTGCGGCGCAACACCCTGCATGGGAAGCCACGGAGACTCGATGCGGTCGAAGGGCCCAACGAGTTCTCTCCAGGCAGTACCTTCGTCGAAGAGACTCTGAGCGCGAGACCGTCCGGTCAGTTCGATGAAACTTCTTCGTTTGACAAACTCGGGAATTAACGTTGCCTGGTTCATTGCTCTATCATCTCCACTGCTTGTTCCAGCCGCAGCAAGATGCTGCCCGGCGTAGCGCCCGCGTCGTTGATGTGTATCCGAACAGCTCCGTCAAATCGCGAGAAGAACCGGTCGAACACCGCCTTCCAGGTATCGCGGAATCCATTCACACTGGTGATGATCGAGACGTGGGCTCCTTCGCCTTCGGACGACTCCATCAGCACCTCCATCTCACCGGATCCGACAACACCGACATGAGCTCTTCTGGTAATGCGGCGATTCGCCGTTGGGTAGTTGAATTCAAGGCGTTCCAAACGTGACCTCCAAAATCTTGTTCTGGTGTACTGCTTTCCCGGCACTCCAGGGAATCGAGAAAAATTGCAGCTGCGAGAAGGTCGGCACTTCCTCCGGGCGAGATTCGCCGGGCGAGAAGGTCTTGATCGAGCTGATGCAGAGCGGCATCTCCGGCATCAGTTTCCGGTCCGCCCGCCGCAAGAACCGACCCGGCGCCAGCCTTCACCATGGCTGCACCTTCCGAGCCACTGCGGTAGAGAACGCACGTATCGTCGAGTGTTGCCATGAGGCTGAGAAGCGCACTCAGTCTGCTCGCCGACTCTGACTTTCCATCGCTGCGCGCGGCTCGAAGAGCGGGCAATCCGATATCTATGACATGCGGAAAGTCCGCATATGCTTCGCCACGTGCTCCGGTGAATCCATAACGACTTCGGACGATGGCTCCGTGCGACAGAAGCTCAGGATACGAGAGGTCAGGCAGACGTGAGATAGAACCTGCTACTTTCGCTACGTCAAACGGCTCAGCCTCATCGGTGTAACTCGCCGCGGCCACAAGGAGACCGAGTACCCAGATCGCGCCCTTGTGAGTGTTGCTTCCGCCAGTTGCCCTATACATTGCACGTTCAGCGCTTCGTCCGATCGCGCCGAGTTGTTCGCGCAGGGGTCGTCGCAGTGGAAGTTGAGTCGAGACATCGGCCATCGACTTGAAAAACGGTTCAAGGCTTTCGGCAGAACGTCTCATCAGCTCCAGCGATAGATCCATGTGAGCACCGGAACCCCGTCGATCGACGAGTCCAGGTTTTGGAGTCAATTCTGCTTCGTCGATCAGGGCTTGCTTCGCGAGGGATGCAAGGTGCAACGCATCCATACCTCTCTTCTGGCAGCGCGTGGGAGCCATTGTGATCATGTATGTCATTACCAGTTCCTGAATTTTGCTGGGGGTTGGTACAGACCACCCGACCAGGCGACCAGGTCTTCCATGCTCCGTGCGGCAAGAAGCGAACGGTTTGCCTGCAGCCGCTGAACCCCAATGTCTTCCGGATAAGCAACAATGCCTTTGCGTCGAAGCTCCGCCGTGTCTTCTGGTTTCGCTTTGAGGCCGATCGGAGTAACGCCGGCCACTGCCGCAAGAGCACGACGGCGCTCCTCGGTCCCTTCGGTCTTATAGAGGTAAGCGATGCCTTCTTCGGTGACGACGTGGCTGACGTCATCTCCATAGATCATGATCGGGGTGAGCGGCATTCCGGCCTTCCTGCCGACTTCTACAGCGTCAAGTGTCTCGACGAATGCGGGAACGCCGCCTTTTGAAAAAGTCTCTACGGTCTGGACGACGATCTTTCTACCCCGAGCCGTGGGACACGGATCCGTCTTCAGGTCGAGCCAAGTCGGGGTGGAATGCCTGCGACCGCGAGGATCGTGTCCCATGTTCGGAGCGCCACCAAACCCGGCAAGCCGTCCGGTTATCACCGTGGAGGAGTTCGCATTGCCGTCCATCTGCAATGTCGCTCCGATGAATGCATCTACGGCGTATTGTCCTGCAAGCTGACATAAGACTCTGTTCGACCGCAGACTGCCATCGCGACCAGTAAAGAAGATGTCGGGACGAGCACGAATGTATTCATCCATGCCCACCTCACTTCCGAAACAGTGGACACTTTTGACCCAACCGCTCTCGATCGCCGGAATGAGAGTGGGGTGGGGGTTCAAAGCCCAGTGTTGACAGATCTTCCCTCGAAGACCGAGCGATTCAGCATAGGTAGGAAGCAGAAGTTCAATCGCGGCCGTGTCGAAACCGATCCCATGATTCAAGGAGCGAACCTGATGCTTTTCATAGACCCCGCGGATCACCATCATGGCGAGCAGAATCGTCAGATCATCGATATGTCGTGGATCACGCGTGAAGAGAGGTTGGACCGCAAATGGTTTGTCTGCTTCCACCACGACATCAACCCACGAACCAGGTATATCGACGCGCGGAAGCTTATCCACAATCTTGTTGACCTGAACGATCACGATCCCATCGTGAAACGCTGCGGCTTCTACGATCACCGGTGTGTCTTCGGTATTCGGACCAGTGAACAGATTGCCTTCGGCGTCTGCCTGTTCCGCGCACACGAGAACGACATTGGGAATCAAATCGACCAGGAGTCGAGCATAGAGCTCCACATACGTATGAATCGCGCCGATCTCCAGGACGCCATCCTCGAGCAACTGGGCTACGCGGAGGCTTTGCGGTCCAGCAAATGCAAAGTCCACCTTGCGAGCGATGCCAAGTTCAAACAACGTCAAATGCTCGGGAAGGCTGATGCTGGATATGATCAGATGTAGATCATGGACTTTCTTCGCATCGATTCTGACGAGAGAACGCGCCAGAAAGTCAGCCTGCTTCTGATTGTCACCCTCAAGGACAATACGATCTCCTACTCCAACGACAGCTTCCAGCGCCTCCGTCGTTCTTTCTCGAGGAAGTAGGGGCCCCCTCATCCATGGCCGGATCGCCTTCATCCGCCTTTGCTTCTCTTCCCGGCGTTTCGTCCATGAGATGGGAGTTTGCATCTCTTCGCTCATCTCATCGTCTCCTTTTCGCGCCCTGCGCTCTCACCAGGGGGACCGGGAGGAGGATGTAAACGGCTCGCGTCTTATACTCGAGTACCTGGTGCCAGACCAGCATGCTTGGAGTTCCCCTGCAGGAGGTTGAGCAGCGTTGATGTTTACGTAGTTGTTGGAAGTGTGCTCGGCTTCGATTACTGCCTTCGATAACCACTAAACTGCAACTTGAAGTTGAACCAGAGGGCCGTGAAACTGCCCGCCATAAATATCCGTGTCTTTTAGATCTCCTGAGAATACGCGTCTGGGAATCGTTATCTTGACGGCGAGGAGTTTGTCGATGCGGAAGAAACGCACTTGGTCAGGATTTGTGCGATAGATCTCGGCAATCGTCTCCACAGACAGGGCTCCGCTCGCCAGCACTCGCTCAAAGCTATCGCGGTCCTTGAACATGATGTCGAACGTCAACTCAAAGGGACCCGCGTTTTTGCTCCGAATGAGTTTTGTGAATTGCCAAAGTTCGGGCATTTTTCTCCTCTCGTTAACTGGTCCAAGGCATTCGCGCTATAAATCGCAGAGCGACATCTTGAACGGCATACAAGGATCGTTCAATCGCCACACGTGATTGGCACAGAACTGGTATACGGGGCCGGCGTCGATCCCGCCCGGCGAAAAAGGATATGCGAAGTTGCTGATCAAACCGTCATGCTCAGGAATTGGGGTGTGCAGTCCGGTATGCGACGCGATCGGAATGATGTCCGCAGCCACAGCCTGAGAAGATGCAACCACATCAATAATTAAGCCTACCTCGTGGCCCTCAACTTTCCCGATCGGTTCCGCGTCGCCCATCGAGCCGTCCCGGCCGTATACCCGAAAAGTCAGAGTGTATTGATTGGCAGCCAATTTCAAACTATCTTCAACTTTCCGCTCTATTACAGTGCGAAGGTTGGAAAGAAAAGAGTCCAGTTGGCGCAGGACGAGCGGATCTCTGATGCCAGCGACCACGATTGCGCGGTAGCCGACCAAAGCTGCTCCTTCTATGCGCACCGTATATTCGGCGGATGGTAAGAACCGGCTGCCGCTAACTCGTACAGCGCGATCACTCGCCGCCTCAAATTTCGCCTCGACGGTATTCAGAGTCCCCCCGGACTCAACCAGCAGGTAAGGGTCCCCAGTTTCATACAACGTATGAGCAGCGACGCTCTGTGGCGTACAGCGAAGAGCAGGATTAGGAGGCTCCACCGTGAAACCGTCCTGATCGAGTTCCGCCGACATACAGTCTGGGTACAGTCGTTGCGCAGCGCTAGCCGCCCCGCACTCGAGAATTTTCCCGGCGTGAAACGCCACAGCCTTTGGAATTCCCTGGAGAACTGGCAACGCAGCATAAATTGCCACGTCACTGCAGCGCCCTGCAATCACGATCTGGGCGCCGGATTGCAGGGCACGCTGGATGGGCTCGATTCCCATCATGGCAACGAAGCGCTTCGCCTGCAGAATGTCCTCACGTTGCAGGCGAGGCGTAGGCGAAAGCGGAGCGATCTCGCCGCGATCCAGCGCTTGCGCGAGCACTTCTTTTTCGACTTCGCTATCGATGGCGGCGAGTTTGAAGTGCCAGTCATTTTCCTTTGCCAGTTCCCGCACGATGTCGACCGTCCATTCCAGGTGGGGGCGGCCGCCCGCATGTCCGGCAGTACCAACGATCACGGGAATACCGGCATTCAGCGCCTCACGGAGTATCAGGCGAAGATTTCGCTTCACACCCTCGCGAGGCCCGCGGGGCTTTCCAGAACCCAGGTAGTAAGGGCCTGAATCCGTGGTGCCGGCGTCACAACCCACGAAGTGCGCGCCATCTTTGACCGCGCGAATCAAAGTCTCTTCGCGGAATCCAGTGCTGAGATTGCCGGTGGCGGCCACCGCTTTCAACTTCTGAGTCAACACTCCTCCTCCTACGCGATAACCAGCCTGTTTGCCGCTCGCCAGTCTTTAACGAGAGTGGCAAATCTGGTGTTTCTAAGCAGAGAGATGTCTCCGACTTTCTTCTAGAACGCTGCGAGCTTATTGAGGACATGGGCCCGGACACTGTCGATGTGTCGTTCCATGCACGCCCGCGCTCGTTCGCCATCATTCTCCAAGAGAGCATCAATCAGCGCCAGATGCTCCTCGCAAACTTGCGACCGGCGTTCGGATAGGGGCATGAACCGCCGCGTGAAGAGCCGCGTGCGCTTGCCCATGTCCGCGATCACTGAGGCCATCATGCGGTTGCCGGCAGCGCTCGCAACGCAGAGATGCAACTCAGGACCAAGGTCCTGTACTGCTGGGCCGCCAGACT
This sequence comes from Terriglobales bacterium, assembly GCA_035260505.1. Taxonomy (GTDB): domain Bacteria; phylum Acidobacteriota; class Terriglobia; order Terriglobales; family Acidobacteriaceae; genus Acidiflorens. The sequence goes on along the minus strand of DATFVD010000007.1, from coordinate 5,551 downwards.
CCTCTTTGCGCGACAATGCGAGGATGCGCCCCTGGAAACCCAAGAGTTCTTGCTCTGAGACGCGTCCAGCGGCTTTTCGCGCCGCTTCGCCTTCGAGCAAGCGCCTTATGCTCAGGATGTTGAGGAAGTCCTCCACCGACATGGGGCAGATCACAATCGCTCCGTCTGCCTGCCGCTGCAAGAGCTCTTCCCCTTCAAGACGCCGAATTGCCTCACGCAGTGGTGTGCGCGAGATACCAAGCTGTTCAGCGATGCGCCGCTCGATGATCACATCGTTAGGGCCCATTTCTCCCGAAAGGAGAATGCCCAAGAGACCTTCGTAAGCTTTGTGCGCTAGCGAATGCAAGTGCGCCGATTCAGTTGGCGGGGCAGTGGATTTCCCTTTGCGACGTCGCAAAGTTCGACCTTGATCTGAACGTTTGGCGGTCCGATCCGTGCATGGTTTGCGCAGAAACCCTCCCATTGTGCTCTGTCCTATGCTGACAACTTCTGCCGCGGCCGGAATCCCACTCTACATTAAAAGACTTTTGTTTGACCAGCTGGTGTACGTATGGTATACCATGCGTCGAACCGATATAGCTAATCTGATCGTATAGCGAATCGCGCGGTGTGCGAGTAATCCATGGTTCCAAGCCGCACTCGGCCGGATTTACGCAACTCGACGCGCTCAACGGTGGGGGCCAGCTCGACACTACCGTGATAACGTCACGTCAGATTCAATTTGGAGTGAAGATCATTTGGTAAGCAAATTGGCTGATCAGCGTCCCACGCACGTACGATGGCAGATTTTGGCAGTCTTGTCCCTGGTGATGGTCGTCACCGCTCTTGGACGCTTGAATCTGGGTATTGCTGCGAAGTTCATGCAGGAGGAGTTCAGATTTACGACCGACACAATGGGCTGGATTCTGGGAGCGTTCGCGTTTGGATACGCACTGTTCCAGATCCCATGTGGTTGGGCAGGTGACCGTTTTGGACCGCGGGCCACTCTCACCGTCGCGCTCATAGGGTGGGGCGCCTGCACGGTATTGATTGGAGTGCTTCCCTCCCTGAAGTGGCTTTCGCTGGGGAGTCTTGCGTGGGGCTTTGGCCTGATTCGACTGTGCACCGGAGCGGGCGAGGCCGCCAGTTACCCGAACGCAAATAAGATTGTTGCGTGGTGGACGCCGCCGCGCGAACGGGGGTTGGGAAGTAGCTTCTTGCTAGGAGGCGTGGGCGCAGGCGGTGTTATCGCGCCACTTCTGTTTGCGAGCATCATCCAGCGATGGGGATGGCGATGGTCGTTTGTCTTCTCGGGCGCGTTCGCGGCAATCGTCGCATTCATCTGGTTTTCGTGTTCGACAAACCGGCCCGAGGAGCATCCCCGCGTCAACGCTGCTGAGCTCGACACCCTGGTATCATCGCAGCGTCCCGCAGGGAAGCATTCATTTCGGCTCACCGGAACACCTTGGCGCAAAATGTTATCCAGCGGGTCCGTATGGGCGTTGATCCTAAGTTATTTTTGCCATGGGTACACGCCTTATATTTACTTCACCTGGTTTTTTATCTATCTCACGCGCATTCGCGGCTTAACGATCGCCAAGGGCGCGTTTTGGGGAACCACACCCTTTATAACGATGACGCTGATGGCCTTGCTCGGAGGATGGGTCTCCGACAAGGCGGTGGCTCGATTCGGTCGGCGCCGCGGACGTCAGAGCACGGCGATGCTCGGGATGACCTGTTCCGCGTTGCTGCTCTGGGCGGGCAGTCACGCGGTCCATGCCATTCCAGCTGCCCTCTTACTGTCACTGGCAGCAGGCTTCAGCAGTTTTGCCGCTCCAAGTTGGTGGGCCACTTGCATTGACATGACTCCTAATTATTCAGGATCGCTCTCCGGACTGATGAATACTTGCGCCAATATGGCCGGAGGGCTGGCGCCAGTGGTGACAGCACGGATCGCGACACGCATCGGTTGGTCGCAAGCACTGGATTTTGCCGCCACAATAAGTTTCACGGCCGGCATCATTTGGCTATTCGTGGATGCCGACTCGAACCTGGAAAAGGAGACTGCAGTCGCCAGCGCTAACCGCGAAATCCTGATGGCCGGTGGTACCACGGGGTAGCCAGTCGGATCGTGCAATCGGCTTTGGTTTGCCGTCCCGCTAAGAGAAGTAAGGAGAAGTAATGACCGCAATGAAAAGAATGACCACTGTTTTCCGTGAGATGTTAGCCAGTCCCGGGATCATTCATGCACCAATTGCCCATGACCCGCTCACCGCCAGGATCGCAGAGCGGGTGGGATTCCGTTGTTTAGACTTAGGTGGCTACGCTCTGGGCGCAAGCTCTTGTGTCCCGGAACCACTACTCAGCCTGGAAGAACTCATGATCGCCACCCGCCGGATCACCGCAGCCGTCAACGTCCCCTTAATGGTGGACGGCGGCGCGGGCTTCGGAGATCCGACTTACGTCATTCGAACAATCAGGGAACTGGAACGCAGCGGCGCTGCCGCCGTCCACATCGAAGACCAGGTTTACCCGAAGCGTGTTCACTACCACAAAGGAATTGAGCACGTAATCTCGGCGGAAGAAATGTGCGAGAAGATCCAATACGCTGTAAGAGCTCGACGCGATCCAGACTTTGTTGTCGCAGCTCGTACGGACGCAATGCGCACTCACGACTACGCCGAAGGCATCCGCCGCGCCCAACTGTACGTTGAAGCCGGAGCCGACATGGTCATGATATTTCCCAATACCACGGAAGAAGCTCTTCGAGCCCCAAGCGAAGTGAAAGCCCCGCTAATTTATGTGAACAGCGAAGGAAACCGGCTCAACCGGCCGATACTTGGGCTCCAGGAACTGGAGGCAGCCGGCTACAAAATGGTTAACGATGCGATCAGCGCGATCACTGTTATTTATGGAAGTGTTTACGAATTGTTTTCGCGAATGAAGCAGACCGGACGCACTGGACTGGATCCCGCCGTAGCGATCAAGGCTCGCAAAGATATCGAAGACACCATGGGTCTCGAAGAATATTACCGAATCGAAGCGGAGACAGTAGAGGCCAGATCAGTTCCTCTGACGGGCGACGGAAAGCCCAAATTTCCGGAATTGGCTCATTCGACGACTACTCAGGAGATTGCGAAATGAGGAAGCACCTTTCAATTTGTGTGGTAGTGCTCTTATTCATTGCATCGGTATTTGCGTCTGCCGCCGAGAACGAATCATCCTTGCAATTGGTTGGCAAGATTCCGTTGCCTGCATTACGCGAGGGCGATTTCGACCATTTTGCCAAGGACATCGAGGGCCATCGATTGTTTCTCACCGGCGAAGCAAATGGAACGGTCGAGGTTTTCGATAGCATCTCCAACAAACATACCCATACCATCACCGGACTGAAGTCGCCTCACGCCTTACTCTACCGGAAGGACACGAACAGGCTGTTCGTAGTCGATGGAGACGCGTCTCGAATCAGAATCTATGACGCTACGACTTTCCGGCTCGTTGGACAAATCATGCTTGCCATTGATGCAGACTCGATGGCGTATGACGCGGACACGAAATACCTGTACGTCGTTAATGGAGGCCGTGCAGCGAAGACGCCTTATTCCTTGATCAGCGTAATCGACACCGATGCGTCGAAGAAACTACGCGATATCAAAATCGACACCAATTGGGTTGAGGCGCTGGCGCTCGAGAAATCGGGCCCGAGGCTGTTCTGCGTGTTGACGTCTCAGAATGCCATCGGCGTTATGGATCGCACTGGGAATTCGCTAACCGCCACCTGGTCTCTCCCTGAAGGCAGTAAACATCCAGTGTCATTGGGACTGGACGAGCAGAATCACCGCTTGTTTATCGCCACTCGCGAGCCTGGGCAATTGATCGTGTTGAATTCAGACAATGGCAAAGTCGTATCGAAAGTCGCGACAGTCGGTATGATCGACGATCTCTCTTTCGATCCAAAGCAGAAGCGGATATATCTCGCTGGTGACGGCTCAATCGAAATTTACTCCCAAAAAACCCCCGACGATTACAGTTTGCTGGGGAAGGTTCCGGGTGGCTTCCGTGCCAAGACCGGATTGCTCGTGCCCGAATGGAATCGCTACTATCTCGCCGTTCCTCGTCATCAAGCGCATCACGCCGAAGTGCGCGTATACAAGGTCGGGCCCTAGGATGCACGGACGGTTTGAAACCGCCCAGCGTTTGCGCCACAAGCCCAGCACCTGGGAGTCTGCACATTGGCTACTAAATCTTCGATCTTAGAAAGCAATACGAACGCGTCCGAGTCTTTGGCTCCGACTCGCGTGCGATGGCGCATTGTCTTTCTCCTCGCAATCACTGCCGGCCTCACCTACATCGATCGACTCAACCTCGGACTGGCGGGCAAGTACATCCAGGACGAATTCAAGTTCAATACCCAAACCATGGGTTGGATCCTGGGCGCATTCAGTCTGGGCTACGCCTTATTTCATGTGCCAGGAGGATGGCTAGCGGATCGCTTCGGAGCGCGCCGGGTCCTCGCAGGTGCCATCCTTTGGTTCTCCATTTTCACTGCGGCCACTGCAATTGCGCCAAGCCTGCCGCTCGTGAAAGTTTTAGGAGCTGCGTGGGTATTTGTGATTGTCCGCTTTGTCATGGGCCTCGGCGAAGCCGCAGCGATGCCGGTAGGTAATAAGATGATGGCCTACTGGCTTTCGGAAAAAGAGCGAACTTTCGGTACCAGCGTCTTCCTGGCCGGTGTTGGAGCCGGCGGAATCGCAGCTCCATTTCTTATTGCCGCGATCGTAAAACATTGGGGATGGCGGCCTGCTTTTGTTTTCCTCGGAATCATCGGCGTCGTGGTAGCTGTACTCTGGTACATCCTGGTAAGGGATCTGCCAGAAGAACATCCCGACGTTAATGCAGCGGAACTGGCGCTGATCGGCCGCTCCACCGGTGCTCTGCAGACGCCTCCGCATGCCGCCAAGATTAGTGTTCCGTGGCTTCGGCTGCTGTCCAGTCGCTCCATGTGGGGACTGATGATCAGTCACTTTTGCCTGGTTTATCCGGTCTACATATTTTTTACCTGGTTCTTTATCTATCTGGTCCGAGTTCGGGGCGTAACAATTTCTAGAGCCAGCCTCTGGACGTCGGCGCCATTTGCGGCAAACCTGGTGATGGTTCCGTTCTGGGGTTGGCTCGCCGACCGCATCGCTGATCGAGTAGGTAAGCGTCGAGGACGACAGGTTGCGGCCTGGTTGGCGATAGGGTGCTCTGCCATTCTGCTCTTTTCAGGTAGTCACACCGCTCACGAAAGTTTGGCGCTCCTACAACTGTCAATCGCCGCTGGGTTTAACTTCGCCGCCTCGGCAGTCCTCTGGACCGCGTGCAATGATATCTCTGCGAAATGCTCCGGATCTATTTCTGGCATAATGACAACTTTTGGGAGCTTGGGCGGGTTTCTATCGCCAGTTGTGACCGCCGCAATCGCAGCCCGTTTTGGCTGGAGCTACGGTCTGGACTTTGCGGCGCTCGTGACCGTGGTCAGCGGCCTTGCGTGGTTCCTGATCGACGCGGACCAGTGTCTGGAGTAGTGATT
>DATFVD010000006.1:0-14008 GCA_035260505.1 Terriglobales bacterium | reverse complement strand
GAAAATAATTTGCGAGTTGCGGGGATCGAAGACTAGATCCATGCCGCCAACGTTTTCGTCTTTATAGAGAACTTTCTGAAAACTTTGACCGCCGTCGAGCGAGCGGAAGACGCCGCGCTCGGGGTTCGGGCCGTAGGGATGTCCTTGAGCCGCGACGAAGAGGCGATTGGAGTCTTTGGGATCGACGATGATGGACGCGATCTGCTGCGCGTCGCGCAGGCCGAGATGCTGCCAGGTGCGTCCCGCGTCGGTCGACTTATAGATGCCGTTGCCTACGGAGAGATCGGGGCGGCGCAGGCCTTCTCCGCTACCGACGTAGATCGTGTCCGGATTCGATGGCGCCACCGCGAGGGCTCCGATCGAACCTGTCGGTTGATCGTCGAAAATTGGACTCCATGTGCGGCCAGAGTCCGTCGTCTTCCAGACTCCGCCATTGTTCGGCGCCATGTAAAAGACGTTTGGCTGGCCCGGAACACCGGAAATCGACACGGTGCGGCCGCCGCGAAACGGGCCGATCATCCGCCAGTGAAGTTCCTGGTACATTGCTGGGTCATACGGCTGGGCGAAAAGCGCTAGAGGAAAAAACAAAACGCAGAGCACGGCGAGCGGAATCCACAAGAAGCGCTGGTTCACGGTTGGTCCTCGAATTTGACGAAACTCGAATTTGACGAAAGAAGAGAGGTAAGGATAAACCACGGCAGCGGCGGTTGGACAGGGCGCTGGCAATAGCGTAGTGGTTAGTTTCCGAGTTGCCCGTGACTCGGTAACAATGGCGGAACGATTGGGAAGTCCCGGCAGATCACTTCGGCTACGCAGACTTCCCATTACTAATGCTGGCGGGACAGCACTACTTCCGGATTTCCGAACCAGAACACCTCTGATGCAGCCGGCAAAACCGGTTTCTGGCACATTTGACAAATGTCTTCAAATAAGGTACTTTGCACTGCAAAGCTTAAAACGGCATGAACGATCTGAACAAAGCGCTGGGCGACATCAGTAGCATCCGCAGGCAGGTGGCCCATAGTACCGAGTTTCGAGGTTACGGACCGGCAACTCTTGCCAGTACGGGTGTTTTGGCTGTGGGCGCCGCTGGCGCGCAGGCGCTGTGGCTTCCGGATCCGGCGAATCACATCCTGGCCTACTTAGGCATATGGATCTGGATCGCCGTCTTGTCGGCCGCCTTGATTGGGATTCAGATGTACGCGCGCACGCGCCGTATTCATTCGGGAATGGCCGATGAGATGATCCGAATGGCCGTGGAGCAATTCCTTCCGTCAGCATGCGCGGGCGCGCTGATTACGGTTGTCCTCGTGAGGTCTGTTCCAGGTGCGGTATGGATGCTTCCCGGGCTGTGGCAGATTATTTTCAGCCTGGGTGTGTTTTCGTCGTGCCGCTTTCTGCCCCGTCCGGTGGCCGTCGCGGGTGCGTGGTACTTGTTGACCGGTTTGACTTGTATCGCTCTCGCGGACAACCGGGCACTATCTCCTTGGACTATGGGTATTCCGTTTGGAACCGGACAGTTGCTGGTCGCGGGAATTCTGCTCTTTGCTGCTAAGGAGGCCAGGGATGAAAGCTAAAGCTCTGTCCAGCGGAGGTCGTTTCGCCTATGAAGGTCTGGATCGCGTGATTCACGAACGCGCACGCCTCAGCGTGCTGACATCCCTGGTTACGAATCCGAAAGGGTTGGCGTTCGGCGATCTCAAACAGCTTTGCGCTCTTACGGACGGTAATTTGAATCGGCATCTGCGCGTACTGGAAAAAGGAAAAATGGTCGAGATCATCAAGAAACATGACCGCAATCGCCCGCTGACTGTATGCCGAATTACGCCTTCGGGCCGTGTGCGGTATGTCGAGTATCTTTCCACGCTCGAGCAAGTGGTGCGGGATGCGGAGAAAGTAACCGGAGAACGGCCCGCGACGGGTTTGGTGCATGGTCTGGCGCCATCGCGGGCCTAAACTTTTTTTGCGTGCTAACTTTGCGGTGCAAAGTTAACTTACAACCTGGAGGCATTCAGTGGGCAGTTTGTCGATGTCGAACTTGCAAGCCGGGATCAAGTCCAGATCCGTGGGAGTGAAACTCATCGTAGTCTGTGGACTGGCTCTGCTCATGACCATCCCGGCGCTATTCGTTGGAGGATTGATTGAAGACAGGACCGAGCGAGCTGCTGATGTCATGAGGGAAATAAGCGGCCATGTGGGCGGCCAGCAGACATTCCTCGGACCGACCCTTACGATCCCCTACAACATTCCATCGCAATCTCGAATTGACTTTCCAAAGCACGGGATGTATCTGGTGTTTCCCGCACGAGCTTCGGCGGTTGTCAAGATCGTCACTGAAGAGCGTCGCCGATCGCTCTTTAAGGTCCCGGTGTTTCAGGCAGACTTGAAACTCGACGCGACATTCGATTTGACTGGCGTGCCCGCTACGGCTCCGCAAGGTGCTGAACTCGATTGGAGCCGTGCCGAGATCGTGGTAGGAGTGAGCGATCCGCGTGGAGCGCTTGCCGACGCCATTTTGACGACAGACGGAAGGACCTTGACGCTCGTTCCCTCGGGAATTGCCCAGAACATTTCTCTGGGCGGAGATCAAAAACAGCCCATCAAGCTCACGCTATTCGGCGCAAAGGTCGAAGGCACCGTAAAGCCAAATGCGCAATTCAACGTGACATCCATCCTGCGATTCTCCGGCGCTCAGCGGATTGCAGTCCTTGCCTATGGTAAGACGACTCACCTCACCGCGCAGGGCGATTGGCCAAGTCCGGGATTTGATGGAGGATTTCTGCCCGTCAACCGGACCGTTTCCAAAAATGGTTTCACCTCTGAGTGGTCCGTACCTTTTATCGCACGCGGCGTACGCGCCGAAGGAGATGCCGACTCAATCACCGGGCTCGATTCATCAGCACTTGGTGTTTCGTTCATCGAAGTGGCAGACCCTTATCAATCCGTCAACCGATCCCTCAAATACGTACTTCTTTTTCTGGGACTGGTTTTCCTTTCTTACTTCACATTTGAGGTTACGACAGGCAAGCGAGTCCACCCGGCACAATACGTTCTGGTAGGGGTAGTCCAGATCATCTTTTATCTGCTGCTTTTAGCCCTCGCCGAGAGAATCGGGTTCGACCTTGGCTTCTTGATTGCGGGAACTGCCACGGTGGTCCTGCTTTCGGCCAATGCAGGTTGGGTATTCTCCAGTCGGTCGCAGCAAATAAGGGCTTTGGCCATCTTCACTTTGCTGTACGCACTGATCTATGTGCTGCTGCGACTCGAGGACAATGCGCTGCTCGTAGGCGCGGCTGTCAGTTTCCTGACGGTTGCAGCTGCCATGTACTTCACTCGGGGGATCGACTGGTATAGCTCTCTCCTAGTGACAGGCGTTGCCGAGCATCAGACGACGCCGCAGGTTCCAAAGGGCACGGAGTAGGACAGGATTCTTTAGAGAAGATCAGCACCGCGATTAAGAAGAGCGGCGGTATTTGTTTGGCGGCTGGAGGCGTTATCCCACTTTCGCCGCAAAGCGAAGAGGCGGCGAGCATCGGCGCCGAGCAGCCCGATATTTTGCGAGGCGACTCTGTAGTACAAAGTACTAATTGATATGCAGAAGGAACTACATGTAGCCATCATCATGGACGGCAACGGCCGCTGGGCAACGCGGCGCGGTTTGCCGCGCGTCGCAGGACATCGTGCCGGAATCGCCTCTGTGCGGCGAGTTGTCGAGCGGGCGCCTGATCTCGGAATCCGGTGGCTAACTCTCTACGCGTTTTCATCCGACAACTGGCGCCGCCCAGCCGACGAGGTGGAAAGCATTTTCTGGCTACTGCGCGCTTACCTGCGCCTGGAGACGGAAAGACTTCGGCAGCACGGTGCGCGCCTGGAGATCATCGGACGGCGCGATCGCTTGCCACCTTTACTGGTGCGCGAGATCGCCCGAGCAGAAGACGCAACTGCCGAAGGTCAGTGCCTCCATTTGCGCGTTGCCGTGGACTACTCTTCGCGCGACGCTATCGCGCGAGCCGTTGCTGGCGTAACCACCGCGCTTCCCTTGGACCTATTCTCGGCCGATCTGGTGGGACGCGTGCTTGCGCAGGCGCTAACTGCAGAGAGCGGGGAGGTGGATTTGCTGATTCGCACCGGTGGTGAAAAGCGTCTTTCGGACTTCCTGCTGTGGGAATCTGCCTACGCCGAACTTCTGTTTACCGACCGGATGTGGCCGGACTTTGACGCTACCGATCTGGAAGCCGCGCTAAGAGAATTCAACCGTCGGGAACGGCGCTTTGGCAGCATTTCGGAAGCCGCCACGAACTCCGCTTTGTCAGGGACGGGCGGTGAGCGATGACGATGATCGCTCCGGGTTCGCGGCACGCGGACGATCTCGGATGGTGGTGACTAGCATGCTTTGGTTCTTGGTGCTTTCCGGATCGTCGGCAGCTTGGAAACTGACCCCTGCCCCGCTGTCGGCAGGTGCATCGATGAAGCCGCCGCTTCTACCGGGTGACGGCGGGAGGCTCAGCCGGCGCGCTCCCGAGATAACGGCGCAACGCATCCTGCCATTCCGGCATTTGGATCTTATAGGCGTGCAGGCTGTCAGCTGACAGAACAGAATAGGCGGGCCTTTGCGCTGGGCGCGGGAATTCGGCTGTAGTCACGGGCTTGACCGCGGTCGCCAACTCCGACACGCGCACGATTTCCCTGGCAAGCTCGTACCGTGTGCAGTTGCCGGAGTTGGTGACATGGACAATACCTCGGGCGGACGCACGGCAGAGTTGCGCCAGAGCCGACGCAAGATCACGGGTAAACGTCGGGCTGCCACGCTGGTCATCTACGGCGGAGATCTCCGGCCTGGTTGATGCCAGACTCAGAATGGTTGCGGGAAAACATTTGCCGCCGTGCCCGAACAGCCACGAGGTCCGGGCGATGCAGACGTCGGGCAGGATCTCCAGAAGCCGTTCCTCGGCGCGGGCTTTACTCTCGCCGTAAACGCTGACCGGCTTTCTTGGATCACTGGTTTGATAAGGCGATCGTTTGCTGCCGTCAAAAACGTAGTCGGTGCTCAAGAACATCAATCGCGATCCGGCTTCGCGGGCAGCGTCGGCCACATTGACGGCACCCTCGAAATTCACCGCGAAGGCCAAGTCGCGGTTTGCTTCGCAGCCATCCACGTCGGTATAGGCGGCAGACAGGAGAATCCAGTCGGGACGGGAATCGCGAATCACCTCGCGGATGCGTGAGTGGTCGCGCAGGTCCGCGTCTTTGGAAGAAAGCGCGGTTAATTGGTCAGCTTTCAGTTCCTGAACCAAGTCCTGGCCAAGCAGCCCGGAGGCACCGAATAACGTGACGCGCATAGCCGCATTGTAAATGGAACTCTTCTTGCAGTCGCAAAGAACAAGGTTGGTGCCGGCCGGGCGAGGACTCCCGGCTCTCCACCGGGAAGCGCCGGCGCTATTCAGTACCGGTGGTTTGAGGCGCTCGTAACCGCCGTCGCAGGGCGCTCAGGATAAGTGATCCACTGATGCCAAAGCAGACCACAGCGGCAAAGGCCACCAGATCCATCATACGGCGCGTCATCCGGAGGTAATCGGCGAACAGCGACACCATGGCGCAGAGAATACCGAGGACGTTAAGCCAGAGTGGAGAATGAATATTCGGAAGATCACGGCGAAACCAAACCTGGAGCAGCAGCGCGGCAAGCCCGATCGCGGACACTACTACCAGGGCGACGGGACTGAGAAAAGCATTCTTTCCGGTATAGATCACGACTAGCGCCAGAGCCAGAAGGAGCAAGCCTGAAGCAATCACGGTCCATCGGCGCGCTAGCTTGGTCTGGGACTGGGCCCCGGGAGAACTCGTCACCGGCCGATCTCCTCGCCTTTCCGCATTCCGCCATTGTACGTCTGCAATTCGTTGCGCGCTCAGGCGATGCTGCTCGGCATCCATTCCGCCGGACGATGCTCGCCGTGGGACATAGCATATAGCACCAGTTCCACCCGGCTCGAAATCCCCACTTTATCGAAGATGCGCAGCAGATATTTCTTGATGGTGTGCTCACTGAGGCCCAATTCCTCGGCGACTCCACGGTTGGTTAACCCGTCGGCTACGAGAGCGACTACCTGCTCCTCGCGCGGCGTCAACAAAAACCTCCCGTTAGAGTTGACTACTCGCAGCGTAGGAACCTCCGATAGCGCATCCAGCACATACGTCATTTGCTGGCGGTTGATCCAGACCTCTCCTTGAAAAACGCAGTGGATACACTTGCAGAGCATCGGGAACGGAGTGTGGGTAAAAAGAAAAATCCCCTTCACTCCGGCGCGAAAGGCCTTCACCACCAGTTCGCGGTCATCGTTCTCGGCCAGCAGCACGGGAGCGATTTTAGGATATGAGACGCGCAACCAGCGCAGCAAATTCAAATCCGGCAGGTGGTTCCCCGCAATCAAAACTACGTCGGCGCGATTCGACTGCATGAAGTTGTGAAGAGCAGTCGTCTCCAAAGCGACTGCGGAAACCTGAAAGTCACGCCGACTTTTCAGGGCACGCGTCAAAAGTTGAGATTGAATGGGACCCGAATCGGCAACCAAAACATGCACTGGTTCGGTTGCGACCGGCCGGGTTCCCGTGGATGGCTTCGCTAAACGAATGGTTTTCACAGGACCATTATGCCCAAAAGGGGACGGGCCGGATGTATGCGCCGTCACATCCCGTTTGTGATGAATTCGACCCCCAATGCCTACTTTCGCATGTCTACTCTTGTGCACAATTTTTGTGGCAGTACTCTCCCAGCCGCCTTGCACTTGCAGCCGAAACAGAGCCCTGGCCGTCCCGACTGGGGATTTCATCACCATTGCAATAGCAGAGACGTGCCCGGTACCTCGGTAGACAGTACTTTCCAAGTCTTGTTGTGCTCAGGACACAGCGGTACCTTCACGCTAACAGCTCAAACGATCGAGTTGCCAACTTTGCCGTTCAGAGCAACGGTGAGAGTCCGGAGATGAATGTATTTACCAGAAATGTCGTTTTGGAGGCTGTGGGTATGCTCATCCTGCAGCTAGCCGTGGTCGCCTCCGCTCAGGAGACAGCACGGCCGCCTGCTTCGGCACCTGAATCTTCTGCTTCGTCAACCGCCAGGTTGGCAGTGACGGAGAGCTCGCGGAGTCAGGACCAGGCCGGCAGCGGTTCCGCCGACGGAGCGGTCACACAATCCGGGAAAGCGGGTGGCATGGGAGATCCTGCATTCGGAGGGGAACGCCATCCGCTTTATCGGCTTTCAAAGTTGGACACTGTGGACCTAAATTTCACCTTCTCTCCCGAGTTCAATCAGAGTTTAACCGTGCAGCCCGATGGCTTCGTGACCCTGAAAGGCGCGGGCACTCTGTTGGTGGAAGGACTTACGATCCCCCAGATGCAGCAGGCTGTTGCCAATGCTTACCGCAGCTTTCTGCACGAGCCTGAGATTACTGTGACATTGAAAGACTTTGAGAAGCCTTACTTCCTCGCCTCAGGTGAGGTGGCACGGCCAGGGAAGTATGAGCTGCGAGGGGATTTGACCGTAAATGAAGCGGTCGCGATTGCCGGGGGCTTAACGCAACAGGCCCGCCATTCGCAGATTGTTCTGTTTCGCAGGATTTCCGCATACGTCGCCGAATCCCACGTGGTTGACTTAAAGAAGATGCTGGATTCTCGTGATCTTCGCGAGGACCTCCACCTTCAGCCCGGCGACTTTATCTTTGTACCCCAGAGCCGGATTTCAAAGATACGCAAGTATGTTCCAACCAACTCCATGAGCTGGTACATGAACCCATTGCAGTTTTAGCAGAGAGAGGAGTGTCAGCATTCACTGATTGCGTCTTCAAAATCTGGCGAGTTCCCCATAAAACCCGCTGGGTGTGATCGGCTTTGCTGTACGATCCATGTCCGCGGACTTGAACGGAAACTCGCACACCCTTCTTCCCCCAACGCCCCGCGACCTGGCGGCCACCCTCTTCCGGCGTCCGCGACTCGTAGCCGCCTCTTTTGGGTTGGTATTGCTGGCGACGATGCTCTTCGCCGTCTTCTCGGCGCGATACGAATCGCACTTCAAGGTACTACTACGCCGCGGTCGCTTTGACCCCGTTGTTTCTTCCCAGCCGGCCAGCGCCATGGATTTTCTCCGTGCCGACATTACTGAAGAAGAACTGAATTCCGAAGTCGAACTCCTGCGCGACAACGATCTCCTGAAGCAAGTTGTGACCATGGCGGCCCTTGTCCCGGCGGAGACCCCGGACTCCGACCGCCCAGCCAAGATTGAACATGCCGTTCGCAAGCTGGCGCAGCATTTGGATGTCGGAGCTATGAAGAAGTCGGATCTTATTCAGGTCAGCTACAAGGACACCAGCCCGGAACGGGCCGCCCGCATATTGTCGGCGCTTTCTACCATCTACACGCGCCGCCACACGGATCTTCAGCGGCCGCCGGGGGAGATCCAGTTTTTCGATCAGCAAACCGCGGAATACGAAAAAAGACTGCATCAGTCCGAAGCCGAACTGGTGCACTTTACTCATGCTCGGGGCGTGGCTTCGGCAGCGCTGGAACGCGATATCGCGCTGCAGAAGTTAGGTGAAGCGGACGCGGGGTACCGTCAGATCGACCAGGATCGTGTCGAGACTGAACACCGAATCGCGTCACTGCGAGAGCAGCTCAAAGTGTTTCCCTCGCGTTCGGTGACCCTCAAGCGGTGGGCCGACAACCCAGAGGTTCTCGAAAAGATGAAAACACACCTGCTGGAGCTCCAGCTCAAGCGCACTGAGCTTCTCAGCCGCTTTGAACCGTCTTACCGGCTGGTGCAGGAAGTTGAACAGGAAATTGGGGAGACTCGCGCGTCGATCGCTGCCGAGGCACTCAGCCCGGTTCGCGATGAAACCTCGGACAAGGATCCGAACTACGAGTGGGCTCGCATGGAAATGGAGAAAGCCCAGGTGCAGCGGGACGGCCTGTCGGCGCGGCAATCCGACGCTTCCAACCAAGTCGCAAGCCTGCATACGTTGGCCGAGCAGATGCAATCTGCCTCCGTGGACCAACAGGACCTAATGCGCACCGCAAAGGCAGAGGAAAATAATTACCTGCTTTACCTTCGCAAGCGAGAGGAAGCGCGCATCGGCGACGCGCTCGACGAGCGTCGCATTCTGAACGTGGCCATTGTTGAACCGCCTGTGGCTGCGGCCCTCCCCGTGCACTCCCTCGTCCTGTATTTCCTACTGGCTTTTGGACTTGCCTTGGTGTTCAGCCTCGGCATCGCGTTCACAACGGAATACTTTGACCCAACGATACGAACGCCGGACGAAGCCCACGGCCTGCTCGAAGTCCCGGTCCTTGCTTGGCTGCCGGCGCCTGAGCCCCCAGTCGTACAGTCCTTTGTTTTTCGACTCGGGCGGCCCGATGTGGTGGTCCGGTGAAAACTCGGAGTGAGCTTCTAACTGAAGGACCAGCCGCCGCTGAGAAACCGCGCGCGACTCCGACTCGCGAGCAGGCCCCGCGCGGGAGAGTTTCTCCAACCGCTTCGTTTCACGATGATCAGATCCAGTCGCTGGTTCAGCAACTATTCTTCCGCCATGAATCGAAACCGGTGCGTCACGTCGGATTTGCGACGGTCGAAGCATCGACCGAAACCGCGTCCCTGTGCCTCGACGTAGCCAGAGCCCTCGCTGACGAGGGCAGATACGACGTCGGGTTGATCGACGCCTTCCCGGACGCGATTCCATTGCAGACCCAACTAAAGATTCCGCCACCTGATCCTGCCGAAGCCACTTGGCCGATCGCACCCCGTCTCTGGCTGGTTCCTCGCCAGAACTGGCTGCCCGAAAACTCCGGGCAGCACATCACCGACCAGGATTTGTCACGACTCCGCGAACTCACAACGGAGTTCGATTTTTCGATTCTGTGGTGTGCGCCGGTTTCCTGGCGCATGGCAAGCATCGGTCAGGCTTGTGATGGCTTGGTGCTCGTCCTGACTGCCAACAAAACAAGACGCCTCGTCGCCGCTCAGATCAAGGATCAGCTAAGCAAGGCGGAAGTCCCACTACTTGGGACTGTCCTAGCAAAGCGTCGTTTCCCAGTGCCGCGAGGCCTGTATCGGAGTCTGTGAATTCTATGAGCGAACTGACTACAAACCGGCTGTGGGACATCGAACCCAAGGCTTCTCCCTCGCAGTATGCCCGCATGATTTTGGGGACGGCTGCAATACCGCCGCCGAGATCTGCCGCCGCACCCGATGCAATACCCATACG
Source organism: Terriglobales bacterium (assembly GCA_035260505.1). Taxonomy (GTDB): domain Bacteria; phylum Acidobacteriota; class Terriglobia; order Terriglobales; family Acidobacteriaceae; genus Acidiflorens. Next base: position 3,758 of record DATFVD010000006.1, on the reverse strand, counting down.
TCCAGTCAACCCAACTGACAAAGGTTGTGTGGTGGCGGGCCTTCGCCCCGCCGGGACGGGGCGGAATCCCGTCACCACACAACCCGAAACCACCACGAGATGTACACAGGCGAGAACGCTAGCTCAGCTACTCCCGCAAACTACCCTCGATCGATTCACGTTTTGCCAGCTGGTGGCAGCGGATTTGATGGTCCTGCTGATAGTTTGCAGTGTGTTATCGCTGTTCTCTCCCGCGTGGGGCCTGCCGTGGACTTATCTGCCGATTTTTGCCGTTCTGGTGACACTCTTCGGCTTCTCTGCGGGGCTCTACGAACGCGCCGGAGATCCGTCTCCTGAAGGAATTGTGTCCGCCCTGGCGAGGTCAAACCTGTTCGCGATCAGTCTGGTGTTCATCGCTGCGGAGGACAGAATGCATCCTCTCGTTGCGGTTGGAGTCCTAGCCAGTAGCCTGGCTGGTCTGGTGCTGTCGCGCCGCTTGAGGCAATTTGTGTGGAAGCGGCGCCGCCGCGACACAGAATCGCGCAAGATCCTTATTGTTGGCGGGGGTCCGGTCGCTCGCTCCATTGCCCGGGCACTGGGCAATGATCCTCTCCATCGCGCAATCGTTTGTGGCTTCGTGGATAACGACCTGCCTCTTTCCCCGGCAGTATTGGGGCGAATCGCAGACCTGGACTGGCTCGCTCGTGCCGAATTCATCGATGAAGTTATCCTCGCTCTTCCCGGTCAGCCCGCCCAGGCGCGAGAAGCTGCCGAGGCCGCATTCCGTAATCACCTGGACATTCGCGCTGTACCCGACTTACCCCCGGGGCCGTGGCCAGACTCAGGCATCGATCGCATCGGAGAGGTGCCGGTTATTACCCTTCATCGCGAGCGATTACCCAGCGCCGCTTTATTTCTGAAGCGTTTGCTGGATGTCACCGGCGCGGTGTTCGGTCTTGTGTTGGTCAGTCCCCTGATGGCGATTGTGGCCCTGCTGATCCGTCTGGACTCACCTGGTCCGGTCGTCTACTCGGCGGAGCGCACAGGCGCCAAAGGCCGCCGTTTCCGTTGCTACAAGTTTCGCTCCATGGTCACCGACGCCGCACAGCTCAAGGAAGACCTGCGTGCCCGCAATGAGCGACAAGGCCCGATCTTCAAGATCGACGACGACCCCAGAATCACCCGTATCGGTCGAATTATCCGCCGCTACAGCCTCGATGAACTGCCTCAGCTCTGGAATGTGCTGCGCGGGGAGATGAGCCTGGTTGGGCCGCGGCCTCATCCGATCGACGAGGTCAACCATTACGAACTTCACCAGTTCCGGCGCCTTGACGTTAAACCCGGGATCACGGGTCTCTGGCAGATTACGGCGCGGGATTGTCCGTCGTTCGAACTCAACATGCATCTTGACCTTACCTACATCGAAAACTGGAGTCTGCGCCTGGACCTGCGCATCCTTGCAAGCACAGTTCGCGTGTTGTTCGCGCCGGAAGGGGCCTGACTCTCGCCATGGGCACACTAATCACGACCAGCCCCGCCCTGGCTTTAACCCGGGACAGTGACGATAGCCCGCTTTGGCGCGCTGCCGTTCTGCTGCTTCGCCCACTTCACCTGGGATTGGCTTTTCCCTCGGTCCTATATTTAGCTGCGATGACCGTTTTCCTGTTTCGGCCACCCGACCTGTTTTCTTTTTACGCCGACCGAATCGCATTCGGCCTCCTTGTGTTCTTCGTTGCCCTGCGGACTATGGCGCTCCGTGACAAAATCCCATTCTTTCCCGGGCTCAGCTTGCCCATGCTTCTTCTCGGAACTCTGGCTGTGCTGCGTGCGCTTCGGGAGCCGTTTGACGCACAAACCTGGAGCATTATCGCCAGCAAGTTCATTGTCCCCTTTGCGCTGTTTCATCTCGCTACGCTGGTCTTCCGGGGCGCCTCGGAACGAAGACACTTTGAAATCTTCGTCGTCTTTGCGCTCGCGTACCTGGTGTTCATTGCCGTAGCCTTCCTCGCCGACGCCCATTCCCTCATCTTTCCCCGTTTCATTCTCAACCAGAGTCTTGGTTTTCACGCGGACCGCGCTCGCGGCCCATTTCTCCAGGCGGTGGCCAACGGCGTTTCGCTAAACATCCTTGGGATTCTCGCTGTCGCGCTTCCGCAAGAGCGCGGAACCCTGGTGAAAATGTTGTGGCTCGTTCTGCCCCTGGCCGTGCTCGCGACCATGACGCGCGCCGTTTGGATTTCGTTCGCGGTCTCCATCATCATTCTCGGACTCCGTCTGGTCGAACGCCGGTTGCAAGCGGTATGCACCTTGCTGGCGGTTGCGGGTCTCCTGGTTGGCCTGGCAATTGGACTCAGCACCAATTCGCTGAAGACTGCTCTTTGGGATCGCACCGGAGAACGCGGTCCGGTGGAGGCGCGCATGGCCGTGTACGACGCCGGCTGGGCGATGTTCCAGGAGCGGCCGTTCACCGGTTGGGCTGCCAGTGATATGTACACCGAACTTGCCCGCCGCATGGAGGGTTATCACCTCCGCGCCTTCTACGTGCACAACACTTACCTCGCGTTGCTGGTTGAGTTCGGCGTGCCGGGCTTGGCCTTGTACGGCATCCTCTTCTTTAACCTCTTCCGCCTCTCCTGGCGTGGTCCGCCCGATGAGTCCGGCACGGTCGTTTCCCTGCGCAGGGTTTGGCCTATCTTGCTCAGCGTTTATCTGTTCAACGCATTCTTTGTCGATATGGGATACCAGTTTGTCATTGGACTCATGTTCACCGTTGCCGGGATGCTCTGCGCGTCTCAGGAGCCCGCCGCATGACCACCGTCGCCTACATCGCCAATGAGTTTCCTTCGCCGCTCGAACCCTACGTGATGGATGAAATCGCAGAACTGCGCCGTCGCGGGGCTGAAGTAATCTGCTGCAGCGGCAAACGCGTCTCACCGAATAATCTCAGCCTGGCGGAACGCGCTTTCTGTAAAGAAACGCGGTTTTTTCAGCCGCTCTCGGACGATGAGCTTGTACGCGCATTGCGGCGACTCGCGTGCGATCCTCACAACCTCTGGCAGGTATTGCGTCCCTTGCTGTTTGAGCGCGGAGCTTCTACAACCCGCAGGATTCGCGCGCTGGGCCATACCGTAATGGGTGCCGCACTGGCAGAACAACTGGCGCAACTGAAGGTCGAGCACATCCATGCTCATCACGGATACTTCGCCTCATGGATGGCCTTAGCCGCTGCGCGCCTGCTCGGAATCGGCTTCAGCTTCACCCTGCACGGCTCCGACCTGCTGCAGCGGGCGGATCTGCTCTCAGCCAAGCTGCGTGCTTGCCAGTTCTGTGTGACGGTCTCGGATTTCAACCGCCAGCACATTCTCCGCAACTACCCCACCACACCCTCGGAAAAAATTATCGTGCAACGCCTTGGGGTCGACCGCGTGCTTTCCTGGCCGACACCCGCAGCCCCAGCCGAGGCGGACCAGCGGCGGTTCTGTCTCCTCTCCGTCGGACGCCTGCATCAGGTGAAAGATTATCGCTTCCTGATCGACGCTTGCGCCGCCCTTCGCGACCAAGGCCTCGACTTCCTCTGCTGGATCGTTGGCGAAGGGCCGGAGCGCGCCGCGCCCGAACGCCAGATTATGGCGTCCGGGCTCCAAGGGCGTATTTACCTGATCGGTCAGGTGCCTCGGACCGACCTTCCCGGCTACTACCGCTATGCCGACCTGGTCGTCATGACCAGCAAGAGCGAAGGCATCCCGGTGGTCCTGATGGAAGCCATGGCTCACGAAAAA
>DATFVD010000005.1:0-7532 GCA_035260505.1 Terriglobales bacterium | reverse complement strand
CGACGCGACGCGCGGTCACTTCGCATTCCCCCGCCGTTTCCGCGCCAAAGCAGCGGTGAGGAAGTCCCAAGTAGCTGCCGCGTTACGCTCCCACGTGTGGTCCGCGGCAGTCCGCGCCGCCTCTTCGGCGATCCTGCTACGTAGAACAGCATCGGAATAGATTCTGCGCAGCAGCGCGGCAAGTTCGCGTGGATCCTCTGGGTCGTGAAGTACCAAACCATCGCACCCATCACGAATGATTTCAGTCGCGCCGGCACGGCTGCTGGCGATTACCGGCAGTCCACAAGCCATGGCCTCCAAAATCGGCAGACCGTAGGCGTCCTCGAGCGAGGGAGCGACATACGCATCAGCCGCCGCGTAGAACTGCAACACGTCCGGCGACGATCCGAGAAATTGAATTTTAGGCCCCAAGTGGAGGTTGCGAATCTGCGGTTCGTAAGTGCGGTGATCGCCGGAACCCGCGACCAAGAGAGTAAAGCCAAGTTCGGAGCAGTGCTCGAGAGCGGTCAAAAGCGTGTCCAGGCCTTTGCTCTTCCAATCGTTGCCGATTAGCAGAATGCAGAAGTCTGTTGCGCGAATTCGGAGGGAAGCGCGCTCGGCGTCGCGACGTTTGACGCGGGCCGCAGGATGGAATGTTTCCGTATCCACTCCGTAACGAACGACGAGCACGTCATCGCGCCCAAAGAACTGCCGCATGGAGTCCGAGGAATGCGCAGAAATCGCCGTCAGAGAGACGGCCGGCCGAGGGTAAATTCGCTTCTCGAGCGCGCAGATTAGGCTGTAGTAGAGCCGCCGATGAAGGTTAACGAGCAAAAGCCTGACTGGAGCGCGGCCGAGGCCCAAGCGGGGACGCATGCGCCGATAGAATTCGGTAAAAACGACGTGAATCGAAATCGCGTCGGCGTCAAAGGCGTTAATTCCCGGCGAATAGAGTAAATCGAAGTTCAGTCCCCGAACGCCGGCGTCCCACCAACGCTGCAGGCGATTGGCCAAAAGCCACCAGATATAGCCAAGAAGATGCGGTCCGGGCAGGCGGGACACTTTGTGCCAAACAATACAGCCCGGTGACCGAGCGGGATGGCGGACCACGTTAGAAAGATCTTCGACACGTTGCGCGTAGAGATGAATCTCCGCATCAGGTTGTGTAGCAAAGCGCGCAAGCTGCTCGGCAAGGCAACGCTCCGTGCCGTGGCGGCGATCCAGAAAAGGAGAAATTACGGCGAGGCGCAAATCAGCGGATCCATCGGCTGCCGGGCTGCGCCGCCTCGGCGGTGGCGGAAAATTGAGCGTCGAGCGCGAGTTTAGGCAAGCGGAATAGCACTCCCAAGAGAAGCCAAAGATAAGCGTTGAGTATGAAGTCCTGATAAGCCTGGATGCCTTGAAACGTGAGCGGCAGCAGCAAGAGAAACGCGTACCAAAAAATCATGAACGCCAGCGGAAACCAGGGAGAGCCTCTCAATTTGCGCACAACCCCCCATGCGGACCACAGAATTGCGCCCGACATGGCGAGCCAGAGGATAAGTCCCCCAATGCCTAGTTCAATTACGAGACAACCGAAACCGCTCTCGACGCCGGATACACCGGGTTTGGCGTGAAAAAACCGCGCAACGTACTGTCCTCCAAGAGAAAGGGTGCCGATGCCATAACCAAATGGCCAGCGATCATAGTCAAAGGCGGCCAGGAAGTTCCGTAAAGGATAGTCGCGAGTGCGATGAACAAGTTCGCTCGCTGGACTCCTTGGGTCGAGCGTCTCAGAAAAAACAGCCAAGCGGTTAAGAAGCGCATCCGGATAGGTGAACAGCAATAGGACGACAGCAAGCGCGGCCCCAAGCGTGGCTCGCTGCAGCGCGCGAAAAATGCGCAACGCCTCACCATGACGCCACGGCGCACCCCACAGGAAAGCAGCGCCGCCAACCAAGCCACTGCCCAAAGTCCACATGAAAACTCCGCGTGAAGCGCCCATGACGCAAGCCGCCGCTGTTATTGCGAGTGCGATGAAAGCAAAGGCCCTGCCCCGCCGATGCCGAAGAAGAAGGTAACCGCTAAATCCGAACACCAACAGCCAAGCGACAATCACGAGATCTTGAAAGCGACCGATGCTTACAAAAATGGATGTAGGCCGGTAAACCATCACGCCGGAGATCGGAGCCGTGCGATAGGTCTGGCTCAAAAGGCGAATATCGTCAGGAAGAACTTCGGGGCTCAGAAATTTAGGTCCGACGATCGATTGCACGATTCCAAGCGCAATGATAACGACCATGAGGCCCAGATTGATGTTGAAAAATTTGCGTAATGCGCTTTCGGAAGTAATCAACGCGTAGCCAACGATGATCAACGGCACGTAATAGAAATAGAGCTTCATACCGAGCAGGCCGTAGACGATGTGCGTCGAAGCGGGGTTGAAGACCTGCATCACGCCAAACCATACGAAGACAAGCAATATTCTAAGGAAAGGCGGACGGAAGGTTTGGACAGACTTGTCCCTACGTCGATAAGCGATAAAAAAAGAGAGATAAACAACGATCAGAAGGAAGTCCTTGGCGAAATAAATCGCCATGTTGTTGCCGAGAAATTTGCGGCTGAGATCCTCGAACAGCAGCCACGCCAAGAAGAAATAGAGGCCATTGCGCCAGTCATGCAGAATGGCTACCACAAGCACGCCAATGGCATACGCAATTCCCACATAAGCCAGGCCGGTCAGATCACCCTTAAGAATGTACGTACTCGTTTCGTAGGCGGTGGCGGCCGCCAGGACCAGAAAGAAAACAGTAGCGAGAGGACTACGGCGGAACTGGCCGGGAAATGCCTCTACGAGCGATCTCATCGCGCAGCCTCGAACACAAGTACGTGATGGTCACCGGTGATCACTTTTTCCCGAAATACTTTGGACGCCAGCTGGAGCGACAACGCTATGGGTCTGCGGGTTAGCTGATGCCCATTCGGAGGAAAAACAAGATGTTCCTTCATTCGCAGACCCGCACGCGGCAAGAACTGCCGGAACAAGAGATCGGCAAAAATGGGAGAAATATGCGTCGGATCGCTATGTTCGTCCATCATGCGCAGTCTGCCCGCCAGCAAGAATTTCAGGCGCGCGGCGAGCGAGTCGACGTTTGGCGTAGTGATTACAGCAACACCGTCCTTCGCCAGGAGGCGGGCGACATTGCGCAGAAAACCGATGGGACTCTCGACGTGCTCGATCACTTCCACGGCAAGCACCAAATTGAACGCACCCACACCCAAGGCGTTGGCGAACGAAGGCTCGTCGAGATTCAACTCGACAAAAGGATGTTTTCCTTGATAAAGGGCCGCGTCCCTGTCGACCGCAATGATGTCCAGGCCCATAGACTCCGCACGCTCGCCCATCGAGCCAGGACCGCATCCCAGGTCGACCAAGCGAGCACCCGGGGAAGCATAACGGGCGACGACATCCGCAGCGAATTGATGCAAACCTGATGGGGTGACGGTGGGTAACATCGAACTCAAAGCCCCTGACGCCTAACATGATATACGTCTAATGGCTGGCAAGTGAATTCCCGTCTCAGACGCATCAAAGTGCGGCGCGCCCTGCCAGCGCTTCTTCATAAACTCTTTGGTGTTCGTCAATCATCCTCGGGCGAGCAAATAAACTAAGTGCGCGCAGTCTCGCCTCGCGACCCATGGTCTCAACCGTTGCTGGCTCGTGCAACGCACGCCGCATGCACGCCGCCAAAGCGACTGCGTCTCCGGGGGCAAAGCGCAAACCTGTGTCAGCCAAGACTTCGCTAAGCCCGCCTACATCCGAAGCAATGACCAGTCTCCCGCGCATCATTTGCTCGATTGCCGCCAACCCGGCGGTTTCCTCCCATACCGAAGGCATGACGACCACCTGTACGTTCCGGAGGGCATCAACCAATGCGGCGCTCGCAAGGTAACCCGTGATGTGAACATGATCTCGCAACTGGTCGTGTTTTATGATGCCTTCCAGCCTGGTTCTTTCCGGCCCATCACCTATCAGCCAAAGTTGGAATTGCTCGCCCTCCGCGATAAGCTGACGAACTGCCTGTAACAGTACGGGAATTCCCTTCTCTGGAACAAAACGGCCCACAAACGCGAAGGAAATTGTTCCCGCCACGTTCTTGGCTGTCCCTGATGACCCTTCAACGACTGGATCGGGAATGCCATAGTACAAAACCTGCGCATGCGGCAAGTTGTGCCGGTCGAGCACGTGGCGCGTTATCGCCAGATTTTTCGCAACCCCACGAACCAGCCAAGACCGGACTAGGGTCAGGAGCACGCTGAGCACACTGCGATGGGGTGGCAACTCGCAATTCTGGCATCGCACGCAATTCCCGTAGCGGCGCGCCTGAAAATGCCCCGGACATATTGTGCCGTCGGGCTGATAGATCAAAATACCGTTTGGGCAAATGGCTTGATAGCCGTGGTGTTCAACAACCGTAGGTTTACGCGCCAGAAAGCCAAGGATGAGCGGAGCCAGCGCTGGTCCAGCAATATGGAGCAGATGGCTGCCCCGCACTAACCGCCAAAGCCGGGTCAGACCGGGCCGCCGCACGACGCGAAATGGGAGGGCACTGTCATCAAAGCTTTCTGCCGGCGTTTGCGTGACTGCGGTGACGTCAAATGCGGGCGCACCGCGAGCATTGCTCAACTCCTGCAATCCGGTCGCGAGCGACTGCACACTGTTTTCGACACCTCCGATGCTCGGCGCAAAAAAATGAGAGTAGATCAAGAGCTTCATTCGCCTAGTCTCTCACCTCAAGAATGAGAATGGGGATCCGTTGCCGATCCTCGGATATACGCAAACCTCGAAAATCTGTGATTTCGGCTCGGGCAATTGGCACCAGTTGTCCACGCGCTTCGAGTTGCGCAAGGGGGGCCGATATGGCCGGGGGGAAGTTTGGTGAACGGACTACCCAACGGATGCGCTCCGCTCTCATAAATGCCCGCCAATCATTGGCGGTCTGAAGCTTCATGGGATCAACAGCCCAGCTTGCCGATGGGTCACCATATAAAAACGGGATTGTCAGGTAGTAGGTGTGACGTAAAAACACGAGTGCGAATCCTTCAGACTCTCTTCCGGAGAGAACGCGATTGACAAACTGGTTTATTGCGTACTCCGGTGCATGGTTACGCAGGTACGTTTCGGGCGAGGTCAAGCCGAGCGCAACCGCCAGGGCCGAGCGCTGATACGTCAGCAGGCCTGCGGTTCCCGTCACGATAAGCAAAACGAGCGTACATATCGAGGCGTACCGGGCTAAACCGTACCGCAATTGGGGGATGCCGGTCAGCACCGCTGCAATTGCAATCGGAAATAGTGGCAGCAGAAAACGTGTCATTCCCGACGTTGCGCTAATCCCTGCGGCGCTAAGCATCCAGACAGTAAGTGCCGCCCTCCACGCGGGAGTGTTGCGTGCGACCAGGATCAACAGCGGAGCAAACACCACAACGATGGGACCAAAATATTGCCAGAATCCCGCATGGGCGGGATCAATTCCCACGAAGAAAATCGATTTTACTATGTACCACACCCCTTTGAACTCTCCCGCTCCCGTATCTGCGAGGTAGGAAGCGAGAGCAAAAGCATTCACCCTATCCGGAAAGAGGTGATTCGTTAAGAACGGAAAAACAGGGTCTCCAGTCCAAACCACATTTCGCAAATAGGGCCAAACGCCGGCCAATAACGCCCCGAACGCAAAGAACAGGGACTTGACCATTGAGCGAACGCTCCAGACGTACGCGATCGCAAGGCTAAGAGCAACGATGCAGCCGGTATATTTCGTTCCCGCAACGGCACCAGCTAAAGCTCCAGGCAGAACGGCCGGAAAGTTTCGGGGCAAATCGCTAAACCGTGGAATGGCAATCACTCCCATGGTTGCAAAGAAGGCCATCCAAAGATCCGGCGCGCCGGAAAGAGACATTTGCCAGAAAACGACGGGTGTAACCAAAAATATAAGAGCAACGATCCACGACCAGCTTCGGTCCATCCACTGGCGCGCCAGGCAGACGCTTGCCAAAGCCGTCAAAACTCCGCCCAGGAACACCAGCCCCGTTGCGATGCGGCTACTCCCAAGCGCAAGTCCAGCCAGGATCAGCAAATGAGATTGCCCACCAAAGAAACTATGTGACAGAAAGAAATTGGGATGGAAACCCGCACGCAAGATGAGCTGAGGCGCGGTGAAATGATAGTGAAGCGCGTCAGAACCGGTAAGAGGAGCCGTTGCCGCGAGCCCTTGCAAGAGCAAAAGTATGCCAACGAAGCCACTAGAGACCACTTCAGACCTAGGCGCCCTGATCACTCGCCGTAAAACCCCGGACGCTCGATTCATGACGAGCAAAAAATCACGGCCGCCAAACAACACAGACGAGACTATAACCGCGAGCACGCCCACCCGAATGTGCGAGGAAATCTGCACGAAGAAAAGAAATACCTCGACGCAAATGAAACCCAGCGCCGCGGAGAATAGCAGGTGTTCTGCGAAGGTAAGCTCGACGGAGAAAAGGCGCAAGAGTCGATGGCCGACTGCGGTTGCAATCCATGCGAAAAGTCCGACCAAAAGCAGCACCAGCACAGACTGAGCTAGCGCCATAGCTGACGCAGCGTAATCCGGAAAATGGATCGGAATTGTTCGCTGAATTGCAAGTAATACCAGAGCTGCGCTGCCACTATCCAAATCGCGAACACGATTCCCGGGAGACCCGGGCGGGACCGCAAATGAGAGGCTTCAGCAGGCACGCTAAATGGAAGAAGACCTGCCCTGTAGTTTCCTGTGCGACTTATGGCGCGATCGATCGCTTCCACTGTTGCAGTTATGTTCCGCTCCGGGCACCAGCCTTGAATGTGGGTTCTGCCACGTTCGCTAATCTCTTTGACAGCGGCGGAATTTGCGGCAGTCCAGGAAAGAATCCCGGCAAGCTCATCAATTTCACCGCAATGGAAAATGAATTCGGAGTTGACGGGAGCAATCAGATCTCGCGCGGCGCCCACGAGATCGCTGGCGATCACCGGACACCCGCACAGCATGGCTTCATTGACCACGACGGCGAACGGCTCGTATTCGGATGGCAGCACCATGACGTCCGCCGAGGTGTACACCGCGGGAAGCTGGGACTGATTGACGAAGCCGAGGAAACGAACGCGCGAGTCGACACCTAGAACCACAGCTTCCGCCGCGAGCTGCTGACGGAGCGGTCCTTCGGCCGCGAAAACTAGAAGCGCATTTGGAAGATTGGCCTTCGCAAAAGCGCGCAGGAGATCGGCTGGGCGTTTCCACGGTTGCAACTTCGCGCAGAAAAGAATGACCGTGTCACTGGGCTTTGCTCCCCACGACGCGCGCACCGCTTCGCGGTCGACCCTGGCAGACTGCGCTGTCCACCAGTCATTATCGACGACGTACGGCGTGAGCGTGACGCGCTCGCGGGGAAGACCGAGGGAAAGAATCAGATTCCGCGTGCCAGAGGAGGGGACGATCACCTGGTCCGCCAATCGAAAGAGCAGCGGCCACGCCATGCGCTTCGCCAGCCGCTTCCACGCACGA
>DATFVD010000004.1:0-3641 GCA_035260505.1 Terriglobales bacterium | reverse complement strand
TACGGCCGGGAGCGCGAAATTAACGCGTTGCTTGCTTCGTTCGACCGTGTCGTGACGAATGGCACGTCGGAGCTGGTGCTCGTGTCCGGCTATTCCGGTATTGGTAAGTCTTCGGTGGTCCATGAGGTGCACAAGGTGCTCGTCCCGTCGCGTGGTCTGTTCGCGTCCGGCAAGTTCGACCAATACAAGCGGGACATCCCCTATGCCACCCTGGCCCAAGCCTTCCATAGCTTGGTGCGCCCGCTTTTGGGGCGGAGCGAAGCGGAGCTAGGCCGGTGGCGCGATGCACTAACCAAGGCTCTGGGCCCGCATGGTCAGCTGGTCAGCAACCTCGTGCCCGAGCTAGAGCTGGTGATTGGAAGACAGCCGCCGGTTCCGGAGCTGCCGCCGCTCGAAGCGCAGAATCGCTTCCAGACGGTATTCCGGCGCTTCCTCAGCGTATTCGCCCGGAAGGAGCACCCGCTTGCCCTTTTCCTCGACGATTTGCAATGGCTGGATACAGCGACGATCGAACTCCTCGAGCAGCTGGTCACGCACTCTGAGGTGCGGTACCTGCTTCTGATTGGAGCCTATCGAGATAATGAGGTCGGCGCCACGCACCCGCTTCGACGGATGTTCGAGGCGATTCGCAACGCCGGCGCGCGGGTCCATGAGATCGTCCTGGAGCCGCTCCGGATCGACGATACTAGCCGGCTCGTCGCGGATGCGCTGCAGTGCGAGCCGGAACCCGCGCGGTCATTGGCGCAATTGGTCCAAGCGAAGACCGGTGGCAATCCGTTTTTCGCCATCCAGTTTTTCATGGCGCTGGCGGAAGAAGGGCTGCTCTCGTTCAACCCGGTGGCGCTAGCTTGGGAATGGGACATCAACCGTATCCGCGCCAAGAGCTACACCGCCAACGTGGTGGATCTGGTGGCCGAGAAGCTGAAGCGATTTTCCGTCATCACGCAGGAAGCCCTAAAACAGTTCGCCTGCCTGGGCAACGTTGCCGACGTAGCCACTCTAATCCAGGTTCACGGGCAAACCGAGGAGGCGTTGGACAAGGCACTCTGGGAAGCCGTCCTGGCTGGGCTCGTCTTTCGGGAGGGCAGCGCGTACAAGTTCCTGCACGACCGCATCCAGCAGGCGGCTTATACGTTGATCCCAGAAGATCAACGCGCCGAAGTTCATTTGCGCATCGGCCGCGTGCTCCTGGCGAGTATGACGGCGGACCAGCTCTCCGAACATTTGTTCGAGGTGGCGAACCAGTTTAGCCGGGGCGCCGTCTGGCTGGTGGACCAGGACGAGAAAGTGCGGGTGGCTGCGATCAACCTGCGGGCCGGGCGAAAGGCCAAGGCGGCGGCGGCCTATGCGTCAGCATCCGTGTATCTCGCGGCCGGGATGGCCCTGCTCCGAGAAGAAGACTGGAGCAGCCAGTACGACTTAATGTTCGCGCTGCGGCTCGAACGCGCGGAGTGCGAGTTTCTCACCGCTAATTTCGAAAAAGCCGAACAGCTGATTGCGGAGTTAATCCAGCGCGCCACGTCGAAAATCGACCAGGCGGCCGTCTACCACCTAAAGGTGCTGCTCTATACTGTGAAGTCAGAAAACGCGCAAGCCGTCGATAGCGCGCTCACCTGCCTGCGCCTGTTGGGGATTGACATCCCGGCGCGCCCGACAGGGGAACAGGTCCAGGCCGAATACGATTCGGTCTGGCGGAATCTCGATAGGCGCTCGATTGAGGACTTGATCGATTTACCGCTGATGACCGATCCGGAGCTACAGGCCGCGATGCAGGTGTTCTCGACCCTACTAGGCCCCGCCTACTTTACCGATATGCAGTTATTTTCCGTGCTCGTGTGCCGCATGGTGAACCTCAGCATACAGCACGGGACGAGCGGCGCGTCCGCTCACGGCTGTGCCTATTTGGGCGGCATCCTCGGCCTGGTATTTAACCGTCACCGCGAAGGCTATCGGTTCGCTAAACTCGCCTGCGGTCTGGTCGAGAAACACGGCTTCATCAGTTACCAAGCGAAGGCCTACCATGCGATGGCACTAGTTAGCCTCTGGACACAGCCAATCACGACTGCGATCGATTTCAATCGCGCGGCCTTTCGCAGCGCAACCGAGACGGGGGACCTGACCTCTGCTTGCTACAGCATTACCCGATCTGTCACCGTCCTTCTGCTGCGGAACGATCCGCTCGACGCGGTGCAGCGCGAGTCGGAGGTAGCATTGGACTTCGTCCGCAAAGCGAAATTCCGTGACTATACGGATGCCATCGTCAGCCAGCAACGCTTCATAGCGGCCATGCAGGGACGGACCGCGACCTTCTCGACGTTTAGCGATGCGCGCTTCGACGAGGCGGCATTCGAGGCTCAACTGACGGCAAATCGGTCGGCCCTAATAGTCCTCTTTTATTGGATCATGAAACTGAAGGCGCGGTTCTTGTCAGGCGACTATGCCGAGGCAGTTGCCGCAGCCGGAAAGGCCGAGCCGTTGCTTTGGGCCGCCGCCGCTCATATTCAGGTACTCGACTACTTTTACTACACCCCGCTGGCGGCAGCGGCGCTCTACGAGAACGCTGGTGCTGAACAGCAGAGCAGGTGGCGCCAACTCCTGGAGGCGCACCAGGAACAACTCCACAAGTGGGTCGACAACTACTCACCGACGTTCGCCGACAAACACACATTGGTGTCGGCAGAGCTGGCCCGGATCGAAGGCCGAGACATTGATGCCATGCGGTTGTACGAGGAGGCAATTCGGGCAGCACGCGAAAATGGGTTTGTGCAGAACGAGGGCGTCGCCAACGAGCTGGCAGCGCGGTTTTACCTGAAGCGCGGCATCGAAAAGGCCGCGCATTCCTACCTCCGTGACGCTCGCCACTGCTTTCTGCGTTGGGGCGCGCTGGGCAAGGTAAAACAGCTCGACGAGCGCTACCCTGCAATCGAAGAGCAGGCCGCTTTGCGCCCTACCTCGACGATCGGCACCTCGGTTGAACAATTGGACTTGGGCACGGTAATGAAGGCGTCGCACGCGGTCTCCAGCGAGATTGTGTTGGAGAAATTGATCAAAGAACTCATGACGATCGCCATCGAACACGCTGGCGCCGAGCATGGCTTTTTGATTCTGCCGCATGGCGAAGAACTTCGAATCGTCGCGGAAGCCAAAACCCGGCCCGACGCGGTCGCTGTGCAACTGCAAGATGTGCCGGTAGGGCCCTCTGACTTACCCGACTCGCTTCTTCAGTACGTGATTCGAACCCAGGAGAGCGTGATTCTCGATGACGCCTCGGCCCAGAACCTGTTTTCGCAGGACCAATATGTTCGTCATCGAGGTCCTCGCTCCGTGCTGTGTTTGCCTCTGGTCAAGCAGGTCAACTTAGTGGGCGTCCTCTATTTGGAGAACAACTTGGCGCCTCGGGTGTTCACAGCAAAGCGGCTGGCCATGCTGGAGATCCTGACTTCGCAGGCTGCGATCTCCTTAGATCATGCGCGACTCTATGCCGACCTCAACCGGCTGATTACGGAGCTTAGGCGGAGTGAGGCCTACTTGGCCGAAGGGGAGAAAATAAGCCACACTGCGAGCTGGGCCTGGAATTTCACCACCGGCGTTGCGTACTGGTCGCAAGAACATTTTCGTATCTTTGGTTTCGACCCGGATAA
>DATFVD010000003.1:0-4587 GCA_035260505.1 Terriglobales bacterium | reverse complement strand
CGTCACACCAGAAGCGCCCCCAATGGCTAAGAAAAGGTCGTCTACTTCTACGGTGATCGAGCTTTCCCGATATGGGTTTGAAACGCTGCGTGAGGACGAGAAATTCGCATTTTGCCGGGGCCAGAGGGATGACGGCGAATTATCCACCATCCTCTCGTTAGCTCCTGTCTCAGAGCTTCCGGTTCCAGCAATCTTAGAGCTGCTTGAGCACGAATACTGGCTTCGGGACGAGCTTGATTCAGAGTGGGCGGCTCGACCGCTCACCCTGGTTCGTCATGTGGGTCGACCGATGCTTATACTCGAAGATCCGGGCGGTGAGCCGCTCGATCGGCTCATGGGACGACCGATGGAATTAAACCGGTTCCTTCGCCTTGCGGTCGGCCTGGCAAGGGCTCTGGGCAAGCTTCACCAACGAGGTCTGATCCACAAGGATATTAAGCCGGCCAACATTCTGGTGGACTCGGCAAGCGGCGCGGTCTGGTTGACTGGTTTCGGTATTGCTTCACGTCTTCCGCGCGAACGCCAGCCGGCAGAACCACCTGAGATGATTGCCGGCACACTCGCCTATATGGCACCTGAACAGACCGGCCGCATGAATCGGTCCATCGATTCTCGGAGTGATCTTTACTCCCTGGGCGTCACCTTCTACGAGATGCTCACGGGTGTGCTGCCCTTCACCGCTTCGGATCCGATGGAGTGGGTGCACTGCCACATCGCCCGCCAGCCGGTCGCGCCCGACCAGTATGCGAAAGAAACTCCTTTGCCGCTTTCAGCGATCGTGATGAAGCTGCTGGCGAAGACCGCCGAGGAGCGCTACCAGACTGCTGCCGGTGTCGAGGCTGATCTTAGAAGGTGCCTGTCAACATGGGAGTCGTTCCGGCGAATCGACCCGTTCCAGTTGGGCGCTCACGAAGTATCGGACCGGCTACTCACCCCGGAGAAGCTTTACGGCCGGGAGCGCGAAATTGACGCGTTGCTTGCTTCCTTTGACCGTGTCGTGACGAATGGCACGTCGGAGCTGGTGCTCGTGTCCGGCTATTCCGGTATTGGTAAGTCCTCAGTGGTGCACGAGTTGCACAAGGTGCTCGTCCCACCGCGTGGACTCTTCGCGTCCGGCAAGTTCGACCAGTACAAGCGCGACATCCCGTACGCCACCCTGGCGCAAGCCTTCCAGAGCCTGGTGCGCCCGCTTCTGGGCCAGAGCGAGGCGGAGCTTGGCAGGTGGCAGAACGCGCTGAGCGATGCGCTGGGCCCGAACGCTCAGCTTATCGTCAACCTCGTTCCCGCACTGGAGCTTGTGATCGGAAGACAGCCACCGGTTTCGGAGCTGCCGCCGCAGGACGCGCAGAACCGCTTTCAGACGGTATTCCGCCATTTCCTCGGCGTATTCGCACGGAGGGAGCACCCTCTGGTGCTGTTCCTCGACGATTTACAATGGCTTGATACGGCGACGCTCGACCTTCTCGAGCACCTGGTCATGCACTCGGAGGTGCGGCACCTGCTGCTGATCGGAGCCTATAGAGATAACGAGATCGGACCTGCGCACCCCCTTCTCCGGACCTTGGAGGCGATTCGCCATGCCGGAGCGAAGGTCCATGAGATCGAGCTGGCGCCCCTTAGGCTCGACGATGTCGGACGGCTTGTCGCTGAAGCTCTTCATTGCGAGCCGAAGCACGCCCGGCCCCTGGCGCGGTTGGTGCACGCCAGAACCGGAGGCAATCCGTTCTTCGCGATCCAATTCTTCACCGCACTGGCCGAAGAGGGGCTGCTCTCGTTCGACCCAGTCGCGCCGGCTTGGCAATGGGACATAAAGCGCATCCGCGCCAGGAGCTACACCGACAACGTGGTGGATCTGATGGCCGGAAAGCTAAAGCGGTTCTCCGCCGTCACCCAGGAAGCGCTGAAACAGTTCGCCTGCCTGGGCAACGTCGCCGATGTAGCCATCCTGGCCCTGGTTCACGGGGAAACGGAGGAGGCGATGCACGCAGCACTCTGGGAAGCCGTCCATGCTGGGATCGTCTTTCGGGAGGGCAGCGCGTACAAGTTCCTGCACGACCGCATCCAGCAGGCGGCTTATACGTTGATCCCAGAAGAGCACCGTACCGAAGTCCACCTGCGTATCGGCCGCGTGCTGCTTGGGAACATGACGGCGGACGAGGTGACAGAACATCTGTTCGACGTCGCAAACCAACTTAACCGGGGCGCCGCGCTAGTGATCGACCCCGACGAGAAAGCTCAGGTGGCGGCAATCGACCTGCGTGCTGGCAGAAAGGCGAAGGCGTCAGCAGCGTTTGCGTCGGCATGCGTTTATCTAGCGGCCGGGATGGCTCTACTCGACGAAAGCGAGTGGGGCGGCCAGTACGAGCTAATGTTCGGGCTGCGACTCGAACGCGCGGAGTGCGAATTTCTGACCGGTAACTTCGACACAGCCGAGAAACTGATTGGGGAGTTGTTGCAGCGCGGGACGTCGAAAGCTGACCAGACGGCGGCCTACCACCTGAAGGTTTTGCTCCATACCGTGAAGTCGGAAAACGCGCAAGCCGTGGCCATCGCGCTCCCGTGCTTGCACCTATTCAGCATCGACATCCCGACACACCCGACTTGGAAACAAGTTCAGGCCGAATACGAGACGGTTTGGCAGACCCTCGATGGGCGCTCGATCGAGAGCCTGATCGATCTGCCGATAATGATCGATCCGGAACTGCAGGCTGCGATGGGGCTGCTATCGGTTCTTACACCCCCTGCCTACTTTACCGATCTTCACTTATTTTCCTTGCTTGTGTGCCGCATGGTGAACATCAGCATGCAGCACGGAACGAGCGGCGCGTCTGCGCATGCCTTTGCCATCCTTGGGCATATCCTCGGCCCGGTCTTTCATCGTTACAGCGAGGGGTATCGTTTCGCCAAGCTCGCCTGCAACCTTGTCGAGAAACACGGCTTCATCGCCTACCATGCGAAGGTCTATCATGCGATGGGGCTAGCTGCTCAGTGGACGCAGTCGATCACGACCGCGATCGATTTCAATCACGCGACCTTTCGCACCGCAATCGAGACGGGGGACCTGACCTTCGCTTGCTACAGCATGTGCCAGTCCGTTTATGGGCTCCTTCTACGCAACGATCCGCTCGATGCGGTATGGCGCGAGTCGGAGAGGAGCCTGGACTTCGTCCGGAGGGCCGGGTTCCGGGATATGGCGGATGCGATCGTGAGCGAGCAACGCCTTATCGCGACCATGCAGGGGCGGACCGTGGCCTTTTGCACCTTCAGCGATGAACAGTTCGACGAGACGGCATTCGAAGCACAACTGACGGGGGACCGAATACCTACGGTGGTCTGCCTTTACTGGATCCTCAAACTAAAGACACGATTCCTCTCAGGGGACTACGCCGAGGCGCTCGCCGCAGCCGGCAAGGCGAAGGAATTGCTTTGGGCCTCAGCCGTCTGGATTCAGTTACTCGACTACTTTTACTACACCGGGCTAACGGTGGCGGCGCTCTATGAGAACGCTACTGCTAAAGAGAAGAACCGGTGGCGCGAGCTTCTGACGGTGCACCTGGAACAACTGCGGGAGTGGGCCGAAAACTATCCACCGACTTTCGGCGACAAACACACTCTAGTGTTGGCCGAGCTCGCACGCATCGAAGGCCGGGACCTTGATGCCATGCGGTTGTACGAGGAGGCGATCCGGGCGGCGGGTGAGAACGGGTTTGTCCAGAACGAAGGCCTCGCGAATGAGCTGGCAGCCCAGTTCTATTTAAAGCGTGGCATCGAAAGAATGGCGCATTCCTACCTCCGGGACGCCCGCTACTGTTATCTGCGTTGGGGCGCTCTGGGTAAGGTAAAACAACTCGACGAGCGATACCCTGCGATCAAAGAGCACGTCTCTCTGCGCCCTACCACCACAATCGGCACGTCGGTTCAGCAGCTGGACTTAGGGACGGTACTGAAGGCGTCGCAAGCGGTTGCCGGGGAGATTGTGCTGGAGGAGTTGATCAAAACGCTCATGACAATTGCACTCGAACACGCTGGTGCTGAGCGCGGCCTGCTCATACTGCCGCATCGCAAAGAACAGCGGATCGTCGCGGAAGCCAGGACCGGCCGCGACGGCGTCGAGGTCCAACTGCGAGATGCGTTGGTGACGCCCTCCGACTTGCCCGACTCGCTTCTTCACTACGTGATTCGAACCCAGGAGAGCGTGATTCTCGATGACGCCTCGGCCCAGAACCTGTTTTCGCAGGACGAATATGTTCGTCATCGAGGTCCTCGCTCCGTGCTTTGTTTGCCTCTGGTCAAGCAGGTCAACTTAGTGGGTGTCCTCTATTTGGAGAACAACTTGGCGCCTCGAGTGTTCACAGCAAAGCGGCTGGCCATGCTGGAGATCCTGACTTCGGAGGCTGCGATCTCCTTAGATCATGCGCGACTCTATGCCGACCTCAACCGGCTGAATACGGAGCTTAGGCGGAGTGAGGCCTACTTGGCCGAAGGGGAGAAAATAAGCCACACTGCGAGCTGGGCCTGGAATTTCACCACCGGCGTTGCGTACTGGTCGCAAGAACATTTTCGTATCTTTGGTTTCGACCCGGATAA
>DATFVD010000002.1:0-6098 GCA_035260505.1 Terriglobales bacterium | reverse complement strand
GCAACCTTGCACTCCGCCCAGCTCGCAAGCTACCCGCGCTCTTACCGTCTCCATCGGCGTCGCCGCCTTCGAGGAAACCACCGATCGCGTCGACCTTCTCCTCAAGTTCGCCGACGACGCCCTCTACCAGGCCAAGCGCGCCGGCCGCAACCGCGTCGTCGCCGCCCGCCCCGCCGCTGCTTTGCCGGCCTCAGACTTCAGCGAAACCGATCCACTTAAAATGGCATCCACGGGAACAACGTAGCCAACGTTCGCTTCGAAACGAATTACACTATTAGTTCCGAATCCGCATCGCATTCCGGTTCCGTACCGGAGCTTGTTAAGGAAGGCCATCATGTCATCGAATAGTTTTGGCGCCCGCGCAACTTTCAAAGTCGGCACTAAGGAATACGAACTCTACCGGCTCGACGCCCTCGACAAGCAAGGTATCTCAACGAAACACTTGCCCTTTTCGCTGCGCATTCTGCTGGAGAACCTGCTCCGCACCGAAGATGGGCGCAATGTGACGAAGGAAGAAATTCGGGCGCTGGCGGCTTGGAACAAGAATTCAAAGCCAGCGAAGGAGATCGCCTTCACGCCCAGCCGCGTGCTACTGCAGGATTTCACCGGCGTCCCTGCGGTTGTGGATCTTGCCGCCATGCGCGACGCCATGAAGCGCCTGGGTGGAGACGCCAAGCTGATCAATCCGCTGCAACCCGCCGAGCTGGTCATTGACCACTCGGTGCAGGTCGACGAATTTGGGTCGTCAAAAGCGTTTGATGTGAACGCGCTGCTGGAATTCCAGCGGAACAAAGAACGCTATGCGTTTCTACGCTGGGGACAGACCGGTTTCCGCAATCTTGCCATCGTGCCACCGGACACCGGCATCGTCCACCAGGTCAACCTCGAGTATTTGGCGCGCGTGGTATTTGTGCACGAAGAAGGCGGAAAGCGCACTGCCTATCCAGACACGCTTGTTGGCACCGACTCGCACACCACCATGGTCAACGGACTCGGTGTGCTGGGCTGGGGCGTGGGCGGCATCGAAGCCGAGGCGGCCATGCTGGGACAGCCAGTCTCCATGCTGATCCCGCTCGTCGTCGGCGTGAAGCTCACCGGACGCCTTCGTGAAGGCGCCACTGCAACCGACTTGGTTCTCACCATCACCGAGATGCTGCGCAAGCACGGCGTTGTCGGCAAGTTCGTCGAATACTTCGGCCCCGGCCTGCAAGATTTGCCACTCGCAGATCGCGCCACCATCGCCAACATGGCCCCCGAGTACGGCGCTACCTGCGGCATCTTCCCGATTGACAAAGAAAGCCTGCGCTACCTGAAACTCACTGGCCGCAGTGACGAGCAGATAGCGCTGGTCGAAGCTTACGCGCGCGAGCAGGGACTTTTTCACGACGCCAACACGCCCGAGGCCGAATACTCCGAGCTGCTGAGTCTTGATCTTGCTACGGTCGAGTCGAGTCTTGCGGGGCCAAAGCGCCCACAGGATAGAGTCGTGCTGTCACAGGCACGAGAGTCGTTTGCGCAGGCGCTGCCATCCTTGATCAAGCCGAAGGCTACGGCCGCTGCTGCAGCTCCGGCCGAGAACGCCTACAAGCAGGTCAACCATTGGGAACAAGAGGGTGGAAATCCCATAGCGATTGGCGTCGAGGACCCGAACGTTCACGAGCACATCCCGACGAATGGCAATCTCGCACTGCAGCACGGCAGCGTGGTGATTGCGGCGATCACCAGTTGCACGAACACATCAAACCCATCGGTGATGCTTGCTGCGGGACTGCTGGCAAAGAAGGCCGTGGAGCGGGGACTCGAAGTCCCCGCGACCGTCAAGACTTCGCTCGCTCCGGGATCGAAAGTCGTGCTCGACTACCTTGAGAAAGCCGGCCTGATGCAGTATCTGGCGAAGCTGAAGTTCCACCTCGTCGGCTATGGCTGCACCACGTGCATCGGAAACTCCGGTCCGCTGCCGGTAGAAGTTTCGAAAGAAATCGACGAGAAAAATCTGGTTGTTGCGTCGGTGCTCTCCGGCAATCGCAACTTTGAGGGCCGGATCAATTCTGAAGTCCGCGCCAACTATCTTATGTCGCCGCCGCTGGTGGTGGCCTTCGCTCTCGCCGGACGCATCGACGTCGATCTGCGCAAAGATCCCATCGGAAAAGGCAAAGACGGTAAGCCCGTCTATCTCGCCGACATCTGGCCTTCACAGCAGGAGGTCGAGCAGGCTATGGCGAGCGCGATTACGTCCGAGATGTTTCGCAAGAGCTATGCCCATGTGTACTCGGGAGATGAGCGCTGGCGCGGACTGCCGGTTCCGAAGGGCGAGACTTACGCTTGGGAAAATAATTCCACATACATCCGGCAGGCGCCGTACTTCGATGACATGGCGCTCAAACCGTCGGCTATAGAGGACATCAACGGCGCGCGCGTGCTCGCCGTGCTCGGCGATAGCGTTACCACCGATCACATCTCACCAGCTGGGTCGATTAAGAAAGATGGACCCGCCGGCAAATACCTGATTGCTCACGGCGTGCAACCGGGAGATTTCAATTCTTACGGATCCCGTCGCGGCAATCACGAGGTCATGGTGCGCGGTACGTTCGCCAACGTCCGCCTGCGCAACAAGATGGTGAACACTGAAGGTGGATTTACTCGCCACCTGCCCGATGGCGACGAGATGTCGATCTTCGAAGCATCCGAAAAGTACCGTGCCGAAAAAGTGCCGCTCGTGATTCTTGCGGGTAAGGAATACGGCTCCGGATCATCGCGCGACTGGGCAGCCAAGGGACCCCGCCTTCTTGGCGTTCGCGCTGTGATTGCGGAAAGCTATGAACGCATTCACCGCTCCAACCTTGTCGGCATGGGTATTCTGCCGCTCCAGTTTCTTCCGGGAGAAAATGCTGAGACGCTGAAATTAACCGGCGAAGAAGTGTTCGAGATTGCCGGGATTCGCGATCTAGTCGAGAAATTTTCTTCCGGCCGGAAGATTACTGTGCGGGTGAAGAGTGGGAAGTCGACGGAATTACAAGCCGCTGAATTTCAGGCGATCGTTCGCATCGATACTCCGCAGGAAGCTCTCTACTACGCCAACGGAGGAATACTCCAGTACGTGCTGCGGCAACTGTTGGCGGGGAAAGCGCAGCCGGAAGTGGTCAACGCTTAGCTGTCGAGATGCGCTCGATTAGACAGCCGCGGCGGCAGTCCCGCGTGGTTCGCGCTTACTGCGTGCTAATCTCAAATTCCCATGTCCGTTGCAGCGCAATACATCCCTGCTGCCTATAGCCTGACCGCAGTCGGCGTCTGGGGCGCGAGTGATTTTCTGGGTGGAGTGGGCGCGCGGCGCGCGAACGCATTCTTGTTTACGGCCATCGTGCATGTCAGCGGCATGGTTGCGGTCGGTGCTTTCGCGCTGATGACGCACGCGCCATTTCCTGGAAACGCCAGCCTGGTCTGGTCGCTGCTCGCCGGGTCGGTCGGGGGCATCGCTCTGGCCTTGTTCTATCGCTCGTTAGCCAGCGGAAATATGGGACTGATCGCGCCTGTGGCCGCCGTTCTCGGCGCCGCTATCCCCACCATCCTCACCGCCTTCGCAGAGGGCTTTCCGGGCTATCGGCACGTGTTCGGTTTCATTCTCGCCGGAATCGGTGTCTGGCTCATCTCACGTAGCGAAGCCGGCGCTGGCCGTCCCGAAGGCATAGGCATGGCAGTGCTGGCCGGAATTGGCTTCGCTGGCTTTTACCTCTGTATTCACAAGGCGGGCGACGCCTCTGCATTGTGGATCGCCACCTGCTCGCGGTCTGCTTCTTTGTTGGTTACGAGCGCTTTCGTTCTGTTCGGAAGACATCTCCGCACGGTGCCGACGCCGGTGCTGGGCATCGCGGTGGTTGCCGGAATCCTCGACATCACCGGCAGCGCCGTCTTCATCCGCGCGGCCCAAATCGGACGCCTGGACGATGCGGTCGTGCTCAGTTCGCTGTACCCCGCCGTCACGGTTTTGCTCGCTCGCATTTTTCTACGCGAGCACTTCAGCCGCGCCCGTACCATTGGCATGGTCGCGGCGCTGGCGGCCGTGCCGATGATTGCGGGGTGAAAGTGGACAGTGGATAGTTGTTCGTCATCACTGCTACTCTGACGCCGTGGCTTTGCTTGAAGTCCGCAACCTGACCAAGGTTTTCGATCTCGCCGAATCACCGTTCGGCAACCGGCGTTCGGGCGAAGTCCGCGCTGTCGACGATGTCTCCCTCGACATCCACGAGGGCGAAACACTCGGCTTGGTTGGCGAATCCGGTTCAGGCAAGAGCACGCTCGGACGCCTCATCCTTCGCCTCATCGAGCCGACCTCAGGTGCCATTCTTTTCGATGGCGTCGATCTGCTGAAGGCGAACGGCTCTGAATTGCGCCATCTTCGCCGCAATATGCAGATCATCTTCCAGGACCCGTTTGGATCGCTCGACCCGCGCTACCGTGTGGAAGACGTGATTGCCGAGCCGCTTATTCTCCATCAGAAAATCATGCATGAGAATCTGAGCCGCGATGCCCGCCGCCAGCGGGTGCGGAAACTTTTGCATGCAGTGGGAATGGACGAATCCGCCCTGCCCCGTTTTCCGCACGAGTTCTCCGGTGGCCAGCGCCAGCGCATTGGTATCGCCCGCGCTCTGGCTTTGCGTCCGAAGTTCATCGTCGCCGATGAACCGGTGTCCGCTCTCGACGTCAGCGTGGGCGCCCAGATCGTGAATCTGCTGCAGCAACTCCAGCGCGATTTCGGCCTCACCTATTTGTTCATCTCGCATTCTATGCCGGTCGTTCGCTATCTCGCCACCCGAATTGCGGTGATGTATCAAGGCAAGATTGTCGAGGTCGGAAGCACGCAGCAGATCACTGCCCAACCTCAGCACGTTTACACACGCAAACTGCTGGCGGCAACACCGGAGATGACGGTGTCGTGATTTAAACCAATTACAATTACTCGACACTATGCATACCGCAGACGTCGTTCTCATCGGCGGAGGGATTGTTGGCTCCAGCATCGCCTACTACCTTATTGCAGGTGGCTGCAAGAACGTTCTCGTCATTGAGCGCGAGACCGCGCTGGGCAAGGGATCCACGGGCAAGAGCATGGGCGGCGTGCGTGCCCAGTTTTCTACGCCGGTCAACATCCAGATGTCGCTTTACTCGATCCCGTTCTATGCGAGCTTCGAAGAGCGCCTCGGCTACCCGTGCGACTACCGGCCTCAGGGTTACCTTTTTTGCGCGACCAACGAAGAGCACATGACCTATCTGCGTGCCAACTACGAAAAGCAGGTTGCCATGGGATTGAAGAATGTGCGGCTTGTCGCCGGAGATGAAATCCGCAACTGGTTTCCGCAACTCCGCGGCGATGACATTGTTGGCGGCAGTTTCTGCTCCACCGACGGCTTTGTCGATCCCTACAGCGCCATGATCGGATTCATGACCTGGGCAAGCGATCGCGGCGCCACGCTCTGGAGGAACACGAGCGTCACTGGAATCACGCGCAACGTTACTGGCAATGCTACTCATAACGACGCGACCTTCGAAGTCGCGACCACGCGTGACACGGTTTACACGCCCACGGTCGTTAACTGCGCTGGAGCGTGGGCGGCACCGATTGCGAAGATGGCGGGCATCGATCTTCCCGTCGAACCTTTGCGCCGCATGCTGGTTCCGACAGAACCGTTTGACCAATTTCCGCACACCGCGCCCATGATCATCGATATGTCCACCGGCTTCCACTTCCGTCCCGAGAGCCGCGGATTCCTGCTGGCATGGAACGATCCGGAAGAAACTCCCGGCTACAAAACTGATTTCGACGCGAGCTTCATCGAAAAGATTCTGACCCGCGCCGCGGATCGCGTGCCCGTCTTCGAAAATCTCGCGGTCAATCCCAAGCGAGCCTGGGCCGGACTCTATGAAATGACACCGGATCATCACCCGATTCTTGGCGAATCTCCTGAAGTTCCCGGCTTCTTTTTCGCCAATGGCTTCAGCGGACACGGCGTGATGCACGCGCCGGCAACTGGGAAAATTCTCAGCGATCTGATTCTGAATGGAAAGACCGATTTGATGGACGCATCTTTGCTGAACTTCGCGCG
>DATFVD010000001.1:0-6012 GCA_035260505.1 Terriglobales bacterium | reverse complement strand
AAAGTCCCGCCACACCTTCAACTACAAGCTCATGAAGGAAACCAATCGCGGCAAGCAAATGAAATCCGTCTGGGAAATCCGTCCCCCCGAGTCCTGGGAAAAGCGCTTCGGCAAGCACCCCACGCAAAAGCCCGTAGCCCTACTCGAACGCATCCTCCTCGCCTCCACCAACGAAGGCGACCTAGTCCTCGATCCGTTCGCAGGCAGCGGCACAACGCTGCTAGCCGCCTTTCGCCTACGCCGTCATGCGCTGGGCTGTGAACTCTCTCTCGATTACGTCAGCCTTTCTATTCGCCGCCTCTGTTCCGAAATGGTACAGATTGAATTATCTGTCTCTCGCATCGAGTTTTCCCTTGATCTCGATTCGGATCCTATGGATCGATCCTGTAGTGGCCGATCTTTAGATCGGTCAGCGAGCGCAAGCGAGCGTTCCTGCATGCCAGCTCAACTCCAACTCGTCCAGCAAGAGCGCCGCTTCTATTTCATCGGCCGCACAAAACGCGAAATCCTCTTCACCGTCCTAGCCGACTCCCTAGACGAAGCCCGCCAAAAATTCCGCAACGCCGGCAACTCCGACTCCGACGCCCTCTTCATCATAAAAACCGAAACCGAAATCTACGTGACCTAAACCAGTACCTTATCACCTTGAAATCGCCAAACCGAGTGGGCATACTCGCACCGCTCTACAGCATCGCAAGCTAAAAGGAACTTTCCATGGCCGTCCAGCCACAGAAATCAATCGACCTAATTTGGCCTGAATTGACATCTCGCTTTTACGCACCATGTAAGTCCGTGACCTTTTATTCTTATCTCGTCTTTGGGGTAATCATCTGCGGCGGCTCAGGCGTCTTAACCGTGTTTCTGAAGTCCGAATGGAGTATGTCGGATGTTTCCGCGGCCCTTCTTGGCTACTTTCCAGCCTTGTTTGGGGCCGCAGTGCTCGAATTCACCACTGAGCACCAGCAGTGGCTTCGGTCGCTGGGGTTAATCGGTCTGTGCGTTCTCCTTGCTGTAGCTTTTATTGCTGTCAAAACTGAAGAAGGATGGCAATTGTTTTGGGCTTTGACTGGAACGGTATTAGGGATTTTGTTTTGGTGGGTCGCTAACGGCCTGAACACACGCTTCGACGACGTTCAACCCCAAAGCGCCTTGGGTGGCGACCCATCGGGCACACTCCAACAGTCTTCGGATAAGGAGTGGCGGAAATGAACGGACATTACCCACTTCTTCTTCGAGGCCTAGTTGTTTCACAACCGTTTGGAGATTTTTTTGTTGCTCCTATTTCAGCACGCATACTCCTTGATGTCGCGTACAGCGATAGGCTGACTGCGGAGCGCCGTCCTGATGGGTCCTACCACGTTGGCGGGTCTCAACGCCCTCTCGCGGAACGTCGCCTCAAGGAAATTGGGCAATTCATCAGCTCACCAACGGCATCATTCCCCAACTCAATAATCCTCGCAGCCAACTATCGAGCGGATGACGGTCTAATTGAGGAGCAGGAGGAGCTCAAATGGGGTCTTGCGATCGACGAGAACGGCCCAACTGCCACCCTCACTATCCCGACGAATGCAAAGCTAGCCCCAATCATCGACGGACAGCACAGGCTTTTCGGATTCAGCTATGCGGCGCAAGAAGCTCTGGATATGTCTCTGTTATGCGCAGTATTCTTTGACCTGCCCAAACCATACCAAGCCTTTTTGTTCGCCACGATCAACGCCAACCAACGCGCCGTAAATAAGAGTCTCACTTACGAGCTCTTCGGCTACAACGTTGAAGACGAAAGACCCGAAAAATGGACGCCGGAGAAATTCGCTGTATTCCTTGCCCGAAAGCTTGGTACGGATCCCGGTTCACCTTTCCAGAACCACATCATCATAGCGGCCGAGAACGACTTCGCGCCACGGATGTCACAGGTCAGGCGGGAGCGCGGCTGGGCGGTTTCAACAGCGACCGTGGTGGAAGGAATACTCAACCTAATTTCCCGAAATCCCAAGCAGGATTCCTACAAAATGGGAGGAACCCTAAGTTACGAAGGCAAAGACCGGTCCGCCTTGCTCAGCGGGCCTGCCGATTCAAGACCCTTACGGCAGCTTTACATCTCTATGAGTGATGACATTATCTACACTGGAATCCAAAACTTTTTCGTAGCTGTCAACACCATCCTCTGGACCAATGTAAACCCGGACGCATATATACGTAAGACCGTCGGCATCCAAGCTCTTTTCGATGTCGCGCAGAGGCTCATTGGAGAGATGGTCGGAAGAAAGGATTTCCGCCTGACCCAGTTCGAGGAAAGAATCAGGCCGGCCGGCCAGATCGATTTCGCCGATCGCTTTTTTCAGACTTCTGGAACAGGTCGCCAGCGGATACGTAATTGCTTAGAGCTAGCGCTCAGGCTCAAAAACCTGAATGAGATCCGTTCAGACCAAGATGAGTATAGGAGGCTCGTAGGATTATGAGAGTGAACGTAGCAGAACCGCTCAAGTCGCACTTTCTGTTCCTTCTTAACGGTGATCTAATCCCTGCATGAATCTACATCTCCCGACCGCAGGACTCGAAGGCTACAAATCCGCCTCGCAGCGAGCCCGCATCGGAACCGAAGCTTGGGGTGCCCACAATTTCTTCTGCCCGGTCTGTAAATCACCGCGCCTCGATATCGCTTCACGAAACACCGCCGCCGTCGATTACTTTTGCCCAAAATGTGACTCGCCATTCCAGCTAAAAAGCCAATCGAAGCCCTTCGGCAACAGAATCGTCGACGCCGCCTACTCCGAAATGAAACGCGCCATCCTCTCGGACCGCACGCCGAACCTGTACGTCCTCCACTACGACCTAACCCAATGGGCCGTGCGCACCGTAATCCTCATCCCTCATTTCGCCTTCGCCCTATCCGCCATAGAGTGCCGCCCCCCTCTCGGACCCGGCGCCCGCCGCGCCGGCTGGATAGGCTGCAACATCTTGCTACACAAAATCCCACCAGACGCACGCATCCCGATAGTGCAATCTGGGGAGGCGCGTGCCGCGTCTGAAGTGCGCCGAGCCTACAAACGCCTCCGCCCGCTAGAAGATTTGAAGGTGGAAAACCGAGGCTGGACCCTCGACGTCCTGAACGTAATCCGCTCGCTCAACAAAAAGGAATTCTCTCTAGCCGATGTCTACGCCCACGCCGACGAACTTGCCAAGCTCCACCCCAAAAACGCCCACATCCCCGACAAAATCCGCCAACAACTGCAAGTCCTCCGCGACCTCAACCTCCTCGAATTCCTCTCCCCCGGCTCCTACCGCCTGTCTTGAGCTCGTCCCTCTTGCCTCCCCTCTTCCCCCGGGAGTACGCTCTCCCCATCATGCCCGACATCGAGAAACACGCCCCCGGCGAATTTTGCTGGATCGAACTTGCCACCACCAATCAAGCCGCCGCACAAGCCTTCTACGCTCAGATTTTCGGCTGGTCTGCCAAGAATCTTCCGATGGGTCCCAATGACTTCTACACCATCTTCGAGCTTCAGGGACGCGCCGCTGGCGCTGGTTGCGCGCTTCGTCCCGAACAGCTCTCCCGCGGCGTTCCCCCCCACTGGAACCTTTACGTCGCTGTGCAAAGCGCTGACGCCACCGCCGCCCGCGCCAAGGAATTGGGCGGCACGGTCTTGGCCCCGCCTTTCGACGTTTTCGATGCCGGCCGCATGGCCGTTTTGCAGGATCCCACCGGCGCCGTCTTCTCGGTTTGGCAACCCAACAACAACCCTGGAACCGGGATCATGGGCTCGCACGGGACGCTTTGCTGGGCTGACCTGAATACGCCCGACCAAGCTGGCGCCGGCCAATTCTATTCCGACCTCTTCGGCTGGCAGATTATGAAGGAAGACGAAGACCCCGCTCACAACTACTGGCACATCAAAAACGGTGAAGAGTTCATCGGCGGTATCCCCCCTGCCTCTCATCATCAGCCCGGCGTTCCCGCCCATTGGCTCGCGTACTTCACCGTTTCCGATTGCGACTCAACCGCCGCCGAGGCCAAAAAACTTGGCGCCAAGCTCTACATGCCGCCCACCGATTTTGAGGACATCGGGCGGATTTCCGTCATTGCCGATCCGCAGGGCGCCACCTTCGCCATCTTCAAGGCCGCCGCGCGCCGCGCCGGCGTCTCGTAGTCATCTCTCTGGCCAAGTCCATTCCCGACAAAATCTGCCAGCAACTCCAAGTCCCCCGTGATTTAGGCCTCCTCGAATTCCTCACCCCCGGTTTACCCCGAGCGACGTCGAGGGGCTCCTACCGCTTACACTGAGCCTCGAAGTGCCTCAAGTAGCCCGGCCAATCGGCTATTTCATCCGCCATCCTACTCAAAAAATGGAGAGCGGGCGCCTTCGGCCAAACATCGGCGCGAAGCACGCCCGCCCTTTAGACGCTGTGCGTGAAAGGTCTAAAAAAATCAGCCCTTCAGGTTAATCGTTACAGGTTCAGCAAGCTCAAACTTGAGCGGCGTCTCCGCGCGAAGCTTGATGTCTTTCTTTCCCGTCAGCAACGCAGCCGTTGCTCCGGGTCCCAGGCCAATCGGCCCGCCGATCAGCGCGCCTTTGCCTCCGCCAGCCAGGGCGCCAATCAAGAGGCCCCCGCCGGCTCCGCCGCCCATCAACCCCAGGTTGCGTTTCTTGTGGTCGCGGCCAACCCTCGTGCGAACCATGGTACGCACATCGTAGTTCTGCCCGTCCACCTCCACGCTTTGCAGCGCGAGCTCCAACCGTGCCCGGCCTTTCAGCCGTCCGGATTTCCGCGCGTCCACCACCAACCCCTCAGCGTGCGCGCCCTTAGGGATCACCGTCCTGCCGTCCACGAGTACCGGCTCGGAGACCGTTGCCGCAAAGTGGTCTCCCGGTCTGCTCCGGTTAGTCGCCAGAGATTGGTCCAGAGTCACGCGGATGGCCGTGTGCTCCGGCAAAGTCACGGGCATAGCCGTGGGTTGCGGCGGAGTCACCTGTTCGGCCGCCGTAGGCTCCGGCGGAGTCACAGCATCATACCTGTGACGCAATTTGGCGGCCGACAGCGTTAACGCAACCACTAGGAGGCCACCCCCGATTATGAAGTAGTGCCGTTTGGTCAACTGCATGTGCACCTCCCACTATATTAGAGGCACGGCTTCCGCCTTAGGCTACACCTGTAACGAATTCAAAATAAAATGGATAGCGTTTTTCTGCCGGGTGCCTCTGCGCCATCTCTGCGTACTCTGCGTCTCTGCGTTATCCCTGCCTTGGCAGCGATTGCATCCCGCAGCTGGGTTCGGATACGCTCGCCGAAGCAACGCAAACCGATCAAAACGCTAAATCGTTCTTCTTTGAAGAAAATCCGGTAGGTTATTTTGAAGACGATCGACTGCCCTGCTCCCCAGGATGTTATCGCTACACGCCCTATCGAGGCCCCGGGCACCACCGATTACAAGGCGACCTGAAAACTAAGGGCCCCCAGCGCTGCCACTACATCACAGAAAACACAAAGCGCTATTTTACAGTCGTAGCCTGCCCCGCTCACGGTCTTCTACAGCTCGCCGAGTTCGATATCCCAGAGTCCCTCTGAACACTCTCTCCACCAGAACAGGTTCAGAATCCTGCGGGGTACCCCGCCTCTGCCTGGGAGAGCGGTTGGCTTTTCTGTGCGGCTCGACGGCCCTAAGCGATATCCGCACCAACCGGCTGCACCTGCCGTTCAATCTCTGCATCCTTGCCCGACCGCCTCGTCACTTCCAAATCGTAAATATTCTGCAGGTTCAGTCAGAACTCCGCGTTTGTCTTGAAGTATCGCGCCAGTCGCAGCGCCGTCTCTGCCGTGATCCGCCGCCGCTCGTGTACGATCTCCCCAATCCGGGTCGCCGGCACGTGCAGCTCCAGCGCCAGCTTGTTCACCGACAAGCCCAGCGGCTTCATGAAATCCTCGCGCAGGATTTCCCCCGGATGCACCGGCGCCATCAACCCCTCTGCTTTGCCCATCTTCTTCCTCGCCTTCCTCACTGATAACCGCAGCCTT